>CALDZQ010000223.1 GCA_937944035.1 uncultured Neomegalonema sp.
CCTTCGATGCGCCGCTGTTCGGCGAGGCATCGAACAACGGACAGATGATCGAGGAGATCAATGCCCGGCACGAGGCCGTCAACACGCTGAACGCCTTGTGTGAATCGGTCACACAGGTGCGTGGCTCGACCAAAAAGAGCGGCGGCAAAAAATCGGCGGCCGGGGTCAGTGACAAGGTACGCGGAATTAACTTTGGCGCGCTAACCTCGATGCTGAAGCGCTCGAAGACGCCGAAGAAAAGCAAGAAAACCGATGCAGAGACAGCACCTGCTGAATCTTGAAAACAATAACCCGGCGGGCAAACCCCCGCCGGGCATTCCATCACGATATTCACGGCGGAAAGACATAAATGTTTAGCAAACGCTCAAATCAAACTCCGGGTGACGGCAAACCATCCGAAGACATGTCTTTACCCGCGACCGCACCGAACGCGCCGTCAAAGCCTTTGGGTGCGCGCCGGGCGCCGCCGCCGCCGCCGCCCCGTCCGGGTGCGGCCGGGGGCGCGCGTCCTTTGCCGAACATCAAACCGAAACCGATGGACTCGCTGAACGTCGATCTGTCGAAATCACACGCGCCGCCATCCCGTAAATCGCTGATCGAAAGCGCTTCTGAAGACAGACAAGCCTCAATCGCGAAACAAGCAGCGCGCGAAGCTGAAGACGCTCAAGAACAAATTGACCGCGCGAACGTGCCGAGTGACCCTGCCCGCGATAAATCCTTGCGCGGCACTGGCGGCGATGCCGCGCCCGAAGGCCCGCTGGGTGTCGAAGACCTGCGCGAAAAGGTGAGTGAGAGCGGATTTGGCGCGGCCCGCAACCGGAATAAAAGCAAAAAGGCTGAAGTCGAAAAGGCTGTGGTTCCGACCACCCGCGCCGATGGCGAGCGCAATTTTACGCATAACCAGGCGTATTACGTCCTCAAATCCGAGATTTTCGCCTCGCTGATCGATGCGATGGATATGAGCCGCATCGTCGCCCTCGCCCGCTCCGAAGCGGAAGGCGAAATCACCCAGATCGTGAACGAGATTATCTCGGTCAAAGGGCATATCATGTCCATCTCCGAGCAAAAGCGGCTCGTGGATGATATTTGTGATGACGTGCTGGGCTATGGCCCGTTGGAGCCGCTGCTGGCCCGTGATGACATTGCAGATATTATGGTCAACGGGGCCGAGCAGGTCTATATCGAGGTCAACGGCAAGATCGAGCTGACCAACATCCGCTTCCGCGACAACCAGCAGTTGCTCGAAATCTGTCAACGGATGGTGCAGAAGGTTGGCCGTCGGGTCGATGACAGCTCGCCCATCTGTGACGCGCGCCTCCTCGACGGCTCTCGTGTGAACGTGATCGCGCCACCACTGGCGATTGACGGCGCGACGCTGACCATTCGTAAGTTTAAGAAAGACAAGCTCAAGATGAGCGACCTGATTAAGTTCGGGGCGCTGACACCGGAGGCGGCAAAGGTCATCCAGATCGCCGCCGCGTGTCGCTGTAACATCCTGATTTCGGGCGGTACGGGTTCCGGTAAAACGACCCTGCTCAACTGTCTGTCGGGTTTTGCGGGCGATGACGAGCGCATCATCACCTGCGAAGACTCCGCCGAACTACAGCTACAGCAGCCACACGTGGTCCGGCTGGAAACGCGCCCCCCGAAACTGGAGGGTGGCGGCGCGGTTACGATGCGTGACCTCGTGAAAAACTGTCTGCGTATGCGTCCTGAACGGATCATCGTGGGTGAGGTGCGTGGCCCCGAAGCATTCGATTTGCTTCAGGCCATGAACACCGGTCACGATGGCTCAATGGGCACACTCCACGCCAACACCCCGCGCGAGGGTCTGTCTCGTGTGGAATCGATGATTACGATGGGCGGCTTCTCGCTGCCGTCCAAAACGATCCGCGAAATGATGTGCGCGGCGATCAACGTCGTCGTTCAGGCCCAGCGCCTGCGCGACGGTTCACGCCGGATCACCCATATCTCCGAGGTATTGGGGATGGAGGGCGAGACGATCGTAACGCAGGATCTGGTCGTTTACAAAGTCACCGGCGAGGATTCCAAAGGCAAGCTGATCGGCAAGCACGTCTCCACCGGGATCGGTCAACCCGCATTCTACGAACGGGCGCGCGGTTACAACATGGATGTCGAGCTGCTGGATGCGCTCTCGTCGATGGAAGAAGACGCAACCTGATGAGCCATAAACCAAAAAAAGACGGGTCTGGCGTAAGATCAGATCAGCAAGACTCCGCGACAGTCAGGGAGAGCCATCATGTTTGAAGCGATCAGTGCCGCACTGGGCGAACTCGGAACGATCTGGGCAACCGGCTTTCTGGTTTTCGCAGCCGTGTACGGTTTCATGTATGCGATATTCGGGCTGAAAATCACCGTTTCCGGTGCAAGCCGCCTGAATATCGAGACGGTCAAAAGCGCCAAAAAACGCAAAAAAGGCACCGACCGCCGCAAAGAAATCCAGGATCAGATCCGCAAGCAGGAAGATCAGCTGCGCAAGGATTCCAAGGCGTCGCTTGAAGTCCTGATTGAACGGGCCGGTATGACAACCTCGCCTTTCAAGCTGATCGCGATTTTCGCAGCGATCGGCGCGGGTTTGGTTGGCCTGCTTGTGATGAAGGGCATCCCGCTGATGTTCGCTTGCGCGATCTGGCCGATTATCACCTTTGTTCTGCCGAAGAAGTTCGTGAATTTCAAGATCGGGCGCTTGCAGAAACGCTTTATCGCGCATTTTCCCGATGCGTTGGATGTGCTGGTGCGCGGTGTCAGAACCGGCCTGCCGATCAACGAGGGAATGCGCCTGGTAGCGCGTGAGATGCCGGAGCCGGTTTCTACTGAATTCAGGCTGCTGACAGACGCGACATCGGTTGGTGTTACCCTCGAAGACGCGCTCGGCCGGATGTTCAACCGTATGCCGCTGCCGGAAGTGAACTTCTTCAACATCGTGCTGGCCATTCAAAAGCAAACGGGTGGTAATCTGTCCGAAGCGCTGGGCAACCTGTCAAACACGCTGCGTGAGCGCAAAAAGCTGAAGCAGAAAATCAAGGCGTTGTCTTCCGAGGCGAAAGCGTCGGCGATGATTATCGGGTCGCTGCCGTTCTTGCTGGCAACGGTCCTGTTCGCCATTGCGCCCGACTATCTGGGCCTGCTGTTCTCGACAACGATGGGCCATATGATGGTCGCCGGCGGCCTGTTCTGGATGAGCTGTGGTGTGTTCATGATGTACACCATGATCGATATTGAAATCTGACCGATGCCTGCCCGCAGAAGCGTAAAAACAAGCATTAAGACGTGTGCCGCGACACTGAAAACAGCACACGATAGGAGAGGCCGATGAACGCCATACTTTCAGCAGCAGGAATTTCGCCGATGTTTTTGGCGGTTGTTTTTGCCGGCCTAGCCGCGTTTTTGGGCGTGTTGGGCGTATCGGCATTCATGCCGACGGCAAATGCGGGCGCCGTCCCTAAGTCGCGTATCAGCGGTGTGAAAGATCGCCGCGAAGCGATGAAGTCCACGCATGTGATTAACAAGAAAGATAAGAAAAAAGGGCAGATCGACGATAGCACGATCAACCTGATGCGCAGAACGGTCGAAAAGTTCCGTATGCAGGATCTGGTCGAGAATACCGAGTTGCGTATGTCTCTCGCGCGGGGCGGTTTTCGGGGACGCAAAGCGCCGGTTATCTTCCTGTTCTTCCGGATTGTGATGCCTTTCCTGCTGGGTATCGGCTGTGTGGGTTACTTCGCGTTTATCTATGCCGGACAGTTTGATTCGACCCGTCACTCGATTATCGGCGTTGTTGTTATGCTGGTCGGTTACGCGTTGCCCAATGTCTACTTGAAGAACGTCACGCAAAAACGCCTTGTGAAGATGGGGCGCGCTTTCCCGGATGCGCTTGATCTGACCGTGATCTGTGTGGAAGCGGGCATGTCGGTTGAAAAGGCGTTCCATAAAGTATCCGAGGAAATCTCGCCTCAAGGCCCGGAACTGGGCGGCGAGATCGCGCTGACCAATGCGGAACTGTCTTATCTGGGCGACCGTTCGCTCGCCTATGAGAACTTTGCCCGCCGCACCGGGATGCCCCAGGTCAAGGCGCTGACCAGCGCGCTGATCCAGGCGGAACGCTATGGTACGCCGGTCGCCTCTGCCCTGCGGGTTCTGTCTGAGGAAAGCCGTGGCGACCGGATGTCGATTGCGGAACGCAAGGCTGCGGCACTGCCCGCGAAGCTGACGGTTCCGATGATCGTGTTCTTCCTGCCCGTGCTGTTCATCGTGATTATCGGCCCGGCGGCGATTCAGGTGATGGCGCAACCGTAACACCGTAACAGCGCGCGATGGTGATGTCGGCCTTGACTTTGTTCTTTATTTGTTTCATATGCGGCGTTCGTATTTGAAACAAGAAAGAGCGGATGGACTGGACACTGGCAATCACCCGTAACGGAGAAGCACTGCTGCGTATGCTGGCGGTGCTTTTTGCTGCGGCGGGATGGTCAGATGAAAGGCCGGATCAAAGCGCAACGGCCACCCTGCCCCGGCATTTGCGCTCGAAAATCCTGCGCCTGCTCAAAACCGCCGAAGCCGCTTTACGGCGGTTGATTGTTGTTGTGGCACTGTACGAGCGGTTTAAGGCACGCGCACGTGCCGGGCATGGCACGTTTCCGGCGGCGATACCGCAGGGCGGGTCCGGCGGGCGGATGCCCGGCTTTGCCCTGTTTGATCCGCGCCTTGATCTGGGTCTGCGCGAAGGCCCGCGCCTCACACGGGGCAATCCGCGCATCTGGATGCCCGGTGATGATTATCCGGTATTTGAGACAAAACCCCTGATCCTGCCTGATGATCCGGTTTGCGCCGCGCGGCTGTACCGCCGGATGCAAGCGTTGCGGTATGCGCTGGACGATCTGCCGAAACAGGCGCGGCGGCTGGTGCGCTGGCAGGCAAAGCGCGAGGAAATGCGGGCGCAGACAGGGAAATTCATCGCACCGCTGCGTCCGGGCAGGCCGCCGGGCTATCGGGTGCGCGGGAAGCATCCGGTGGATGACATCCTGAAAAACTGTCACGCGCTGGCGCTTTATGCGCTGCATGATCCGCCGTGATTTTCGCCGCTTAAACCTTGCGCCGCCGCGCTCCCCCGACTGGTCGGGCGGAGGGGCGAGGTGTGGGGGACAGCCGGATTTGTCAGGATTGAGGGCGAACACAAAACCCGTTCATTGCACCGCAACACGCAAAGTGTCATAACCCGCGCGAATGAAAACCCCAATCCGAGCGCGCCCTCATGCCTGATCTTTTGCTGGAAATCCTGTCCGAAGAAATCCCCGCCCGTATGCAGGCCAAGGCGCGCGAGAATTTGCGCGATGCGATCCTCAAAGGGCTGAAAGCGGCGGGAGTGAGCCACGGCGAGGCGACGGCGTATTCGACCCCGCGCCGTCTGACGCTGCATATCACCGGCCTGCCCGACCGCACCCCCGACCTGAACGAGGAGCGTAAAGGCCCGCGCACGGATGCGCCGGAGAAGGCGCTGGAGGGCTTTTTGCGGTCCACGGGCCTGACCAAAGACCAACTTGAGGTGCGGGCGGACAAGAAAAGCGATGTCTATTTCGCGGTGATCTCGAAGCCCGGTGTGCCGGTGTCGGACGCGATTGCGGCGCTGGTCCCTGAGGTTATCACCGGCTTTCCGTGGCCGAAATCAATGCGCTGGGGCAGTGGCGATATGCGTTGGGTCCGGCCGCTGACCTCGATCCTGTGCCTGCTGGATGATGCGGTCGTGCCGTTTGAGGTTGGCGGCTATGCGTCGGGTAACGAGACGCGCGGCCACCGGATGGTTGACCCTGTGCCCTTCACGGTCAGCGGCTTTGACAACTATCATGCGGGCCTTGCCGAGCGGCGGGTGACGCTGGTTCCGCAGGCCCGCGCCGATGAAATCCTCACCCGCGCGACGGCCCTGTGCGCGGCGGCGGGGGTGACGCTGATCGACGATCCCGCCCTGCTGATCGAGAATGCGGGCCTGACCGAATGGCCGAACCCGATCATCGGTGAGATTGAGGATGCGTTCCGCGAATTGCCCGCCGAAGTGCTGCAAACCTCCATGCGCGAGCATCAGAAATTTTTCTCCGCAAAGGACAAAACGGGCCGCGTGACGCATTTTATCGCTGTGGCCAACGTGGAGGGCGCGGATGGCGGGGAGACGATCCTGAAAGGCAACGCCAAAGTCCTGCGCGCGCGGCTGGCGGATGCGAAGTTTTTCTGGGAAAACGACCTGCGCGCGATTGAGCGGCACGGCTTTGACGGCATGGCCGCGCCGTTGGCGAATGTGACCTTCCACAACCAACTCGGCACACAGGCGGAGCGGATTGAGCGGATGGCGGCGCTGGCCGCGCAATTCTCGCAGGTCTGCGGTATTGCCCCTGAAATCGCGCAGCAGGCGGCGCGGGCGTGTAAGGCTGATCTGGCCTCCGAGATGGTGTATGAATTCCCCGAATTGCAGGGCTTGATGGGCCGCTACTACGCCAATGCGGCGGGGCTGGACCCGCGCATCGCGGCCGCGTGTGAGGATCATTACAAGCCACTCGGCCCGTCTGATGATGTGCCGTCCGAGCCTGTCTCGGTCGCCGTGGCGCTGGCCGATAAGATCGATGTGCTGGCGGGATTCTGGGCCATCGAGGAAAAACCGACGGGCAGTAAAGACCCGTTCGCCCTGCGCCGCGCCGCGCTGGGGGTGATCCGGCTGATCCTTGAAAACAAGCTGCGTTTTCACCTGTCCGACCCGGTGCGCATCGCTCTGGTCCGGCATGTCTATCTGATCGGCCAACGCGACGCCAAAGCGCTCGGCAATCCGCTGTTCGATGCGATTGAGGGGCTTTCGGGTGACGAGGGCGCGACTTCGGCCAACCGTGAAGCATTTGAGAAACTTGTTAATCAATTCCTCACGCCCGGCTCCGGTCTGGCGGAAGCGATTGATCCCGAATTCGAGCAATCCATGCGCGATACGGTGGTTGATCTGATCGACTTCATCGCGGATCGCCTGAAGATTGCCCTGCGCGAGCAAGGCGTGCGGCATGACCTGATCGATGCGGTTTTCGCGCTGGGCGGGCAGGATGATCTGGTGCTGCTGGTCAATCGGGTGAATGCGCTGCAAGCGTTTCTCGGCACGGAAGACGGCGTGAACCTGCTGGCCGGATATAAACGCGCGGCGAATATTCTGGCGGCTGAAGAGAAAAAAGGCGCGCTTGATCTGGCCGCCGCCGAGGGGGTTGAGGACGACAAGGCCGAGACGGTGGCCCTGTTCAACGCGCTCGCCACCGCCTCGCCGCAGATTGACGCGGCGTTGGTGGCGGAGGATTTTGAGGGCGCGATGCGGCATATGTCGGGGCTGCGCGGGCCGATTGACGCGTTCTTCGAGGATGTGATCGTCAACGCCGATGATCCGGGCCTGCGCGCTGTTCGCCTGACACTGCTGATGCAAATCCGCGATGTGGTTGACCATGTCGCCGTGTTCTCGAAGATTGAGGGATGAGCATGATCCACCGCTTCGGGGGCGGCCTGTGTGAGGGCGGTGCTGCGGATGCGGACATGCTGGGGCGCAAGGGGGCGTATCTGTGCGAGATGACCAGCCTCGCCCTGCCCGTCCCGCCGGGCTTTGTTATCAATGTCAGCGCGTTTCAGGGCTGGCGTGAGAGCGGCGCATTGCCGGAGGCGCTGAAAACGCAAATCACCGACGCGATTGCGTGGTTGGAAGGGGTGACGGGCCAAGGCTTCGGGGCCGATTCCAGCCCGCTGCTCGTGTCGGTCCGGTCCGGTGCGGCGATTTCGATGCCGGGGATGCTGGACACGATCCTCAATGTCGGGCTGACAAGTACGGCACATGCGGCATTGGCGCAGGACACCTCGCCACGCCACGCGGAAGACTGCCGCCGCCGCCTGATCCCGCCGCTGGCCGAGGCGATGCTGGAGGTTGAGGCGGAGGATCTTGAGGATTGCGTCGATGACTGGCTGATGGCGAACGGGATTTCGACGCTGGAGGCGCTGGACGCGGAGGGTCTGGCGGCGGTGAATGCGAAGATGCTGGAGTTTATCGGGGATGAGGGCGATGCGCCTTTTCCCGAAGATGCCCGTGCGCAGTTGTTCGGGGCGGTCGAGGCGGTTTTTAACAGCTGGAACAGCGCCCGCGCCCGCCGCTATCGGGCGATTCAGGGTGTCGATGACAGCATCGGAACCGCCGTCACCGTGCAGATGATGGTGTTCGGCAACCGCGTCGAGGCATCCGCGACCGGGGTTGCCTTTACCCGCGACCCCAACACGGGCGAGCCGCGCCTGTTCGGTGAATACCTGCCCAACGCGCAAGGCGATGATGTGGTGGCGGGATTGCGCACCCCCGCTGCGCTGAGTTTGGCCGATGCGCCCGTTTCGCGGGCAACGACGCCGCCGATGGAAACCGCCCTGCCCGACGCATATGCGAGCCTGAAAGCCCATGCGGAATTGCTGGAAACGCATTTCTCGGACGCGCAGGAAATCGAGTTTACGGTTGATCGCGGGGCGCTGTGGCTGTTGCAGACGCGCACGGCCAAGCGCAGCGCGCGGGCGGGATTGCGCATCGCGGTGGAGATGGCCGAAAGCGGCGCGATCTCTCGCGATGAGGCGCTGCTGCGCGTGAATCCCGGCGATCTGGAGCAACTGCTGCATCCGAAAGTTGATCCGAACGCCCCGCGCATTGTGATTGCCAAGGGGTTGCCCGCCTCGCCCGGTGCGGCGACGGGTGAGGTGGTGTTCACGCCTACCGAGGCTGAAACTTTACACGCGAAAGAGCGCGCGGCCATACTGGTGCGCAGCGAAACCAGCCCCGAAGATATTCACGGCATGTATGCCGCCGCCGGCGTTCTCACCGTGCGCGGCGGGATGACCAGCCACGCGGCGGTGGTCGCGCGCAGCCTTGGCAAACCGTGCGTTTGCGGGGCGGGGGATGCGCGTGTCGATGTAAAAGCCGGGGTGCTGACAGGATCAGGCGGGCAGGAAGTCCGGCGCGGCGATAAGCTGACCATCGACGGAACCTCCGGCGAGGCGCTGCTGGGTGTGGTTCCGATGATCGCGCCGGAGTCCGAACCTGCGCTCGATACGCTGATGGCATGGGCCGATGCGCGCCGCCGGATGAAAGTGCGCGCGAATGCCGATACCGCCGAGGAAGCCCGCGTTGCGCGGCGGCTGGGCGCGGAGGGAATTGGCCTGTGCCGGACGGAACACGCGTTTTTTCAGGCCGGACGGCTCGCCGCTTTGCAACAGCTTATCATCGCCGATAACGCCGATGACCGCCGGGCGGCGCTGGCGGTTTTGCTGCCCGTGCAGCGCGAAGATTTCATCGGTATTTTCGAGGCAATGGCGGGCGCGCCCGTGTGTATCCGTTTGCTCGACCCGCCCCTTCACGAGTTTTTGCCGCGCACCGAAAACGCGATGCGCGCGCTTGCGAAGGCGATGGACACCTCGCTTCACAAGGTTGAGGAGCGGGTGAGCGCGCTGAAGGAATTCAACCCGATGCTGGGGCGGCGCGGCTGTCGCATCGGGGTGCTGCATCCTGAGATTTACGATATGCAGGTGCGCGCGATTTTCCAGGCCGCTGTCGCGGTGGAGATTGCGCAGGGCGCGGCGGTTGATTTGGAAATCATGCTGCCTTTCGTCTCGACCGACCACGAAATGCGGCTTTTCGGAACCCGCATTGAAGCGATGGCCGCCGCCCTGCGTCACGAGAGCGGGCGCGGGCCAAGCTATAAGCTCGGCGTGATGATCGAGACGCCGCGCGCCGTGCTGCGCTGTGCCAAGATATGTGAGACGGCGGAGTTCGTCAGCTTTGGCACGAATGACCTGACGCAAATGACCTATGGCCTGTCGCGGGACGATGTGGGCCGGTTTGTCCGCGATTATATCGCCCAAGGCGCGCTGACGCATGATCCGTTTCATCGGCTCGACGAAGATGGTGTGGGCGAGTTGTTGCGCATCGGGGCCGAGCGCGGGCGGGCGCAGCGGCCTGATCTGACCGTGAGCGTGTGCGGTGAACATGGGGCGGATTTGCACACGATCCGGTTTTGCGAGAGTCTCGATTTCAACTATATCTCCTGCTCGCCCTTCCGCGCGCCCGCCTCGCGGCTTGCCGCCGCCCATGCCACGATCCTGCGCGAGCGGCTGGCATGATCGGGTCGTTGGCTGATCTCAGAGCGGGCGGCAAACGCGCCCTCGCCCGTGCGCTGGCTCAGATTGAGAGCGCGCCCCACGCGGCCGAGACCGTTGCGCTGCTGGATGCCGCTTTTGCGGAACCGCACGGATTGTCGGTCGGGGTGACAGGGCCGCCGGGGGTGGGAAAATCGACGCTCGTTGACTGTCTTATCGCCCGTCTGCGCGCGCAAGACATCTCGGTTGCGGTGATCGCCATTGATCCCAGCTCGATGCGCAGCGGCGGTGCGCTATTGGGGGATCGCGCGCGACTGGCGGCGCTGGACCCGATGGATCAGGGCGTGTTTGTGCGCTCGATGGCCAATCGCGGGCGGCTGGGCGGGCTGTCGGACCTTGTGTTTCCGGCGATGGTGCTGATGCAGGCGCTGTATGATATTGTGCTGATTGAAACCGTCGGCGTCGGCCAGTCCGAGATTGAGGTCAGCGGTATCGCAGAAAGCACATTATTATGCGTTCAACCCGCATCAGGCGATTCGCTGCAATTTCTCAAAGCAGGGGTGATGGAAGTGCCCGATTTCGTGGTTGTCACGAAGTCTGACCTGGGTGCGTCGGCACGCCGCGCCGCAGCGGATTTGCGCGCGGCGCTGGCTGTGACTGAAGCGAACGCCGCACAAACTCCCATCTTATTGTGCTCATCTCAAACGGGTGAAGGCGTCAACGATCTCGTCGATATTATTTCCGACCATAAAGTTAATTATTTAACGAAAACAATTTACTCTACAGCACGACAAAGGATCGCAGCAACTTGGTGCAGTGCAGCAATTCGCGACCAATTCGGCATGTGGGGCTTAAATTTTTACAATGAAAAACAGACGGACCGCAACCAATCAACGCCTTTTGCAACGCACAATGCTTTTGTATCGAAGCTATCAACCATATTGAGAAACCTTGATTTTTGTCATTAGTTAAGGTTTAGGAACACTACGAATTGAGCGTATATAAACCTTTCGCAGCGCTAAATGCCGTTACGGCATAGGATTGATAGGTAAGCGTATATAAGTTGCGATTGGTTTGGAACGCGCTAACTGGGGCGAATGATGTCAAATAAGATACAAGGTATCGCTGCTGTAGCGACCGCGTTGGCTGTGTTTGGTATGGATGCACAGGCGCGTCGCGACAGCGATGATTTTTCTGTCCGTGATACCGGACTTTTTGAGGTTAAAGGTCACAGGCTCCCCGGGGAGACTGTGCGCTTTGGAATCGGTGGCGACATCGAATCTTATGCCGTTGGCGCGGTGGGGATTGCGGCGGATGCCTCCACCAAGATACGGTTTTTGGAAGCGGACGCGGATATGGCGGCGGGTTTGAGCGCCTCCTTCGGTGGTGCGCCTGCGGCGATTTTCACACCGGAAAGCCCGCGTCGTGATGATACATCGCACGAGATTCTGAACTATTATGACAGCTTGGCGGCGGGGCGCGCGAAAGTTGGTCAGGACAAAGCTGACGAAATCGAGCAAATGGTTCTGCAAGCCGCCCAACGCCCAGGTCGCGCCGAAAACCGGATGAAGCGCAAGGGCGCTGAGCGTGAGCTGCACTGCCTGACCGAAGCGATCTACTACGAAGCGCGCGGTGAAAGCATCGAAGGCCAGATCGCTGTTGCCGAGGTGATTATCAATCGTGTTGACAGCAAACGCTATCCGGATTCGGTATGCGGCGTTGTCTCGCAAGGCGAGGAGCGGCTGAATTCCTGTCAGTTTTCATACAAATGCGATGGCGAGCCGGAGCGTATGAGCGACAAGAATGCCCGCCATCGCGCCCGTGATGTTGCAATCCTGATCCTCAAGGGTGAGCGCCGCTCGCTGACCGATCGTGCGACGCACTACCATGCGACTTATGTCAATCCGTACTGGTCGAAAAAATTGAAAAAAACAGCGCAGCACGGAACGCATGTATTCTACCGCTACAAGGGAACCTGACACGGCCCCTTTACTGATGATGCTCAGGAAAGGTCGAGCGGCAATGCCGTCTCGGCCTTTATTTCTTCCATCGACATCAGGGACGTGACGTTGAAAATGTCCACATCGGCGATCAAACGCTGATAAAACCCATCGAACGCTTTCGCATCCCTCACCCGCACTTGCAGGATGTAATCGATGTCCCCCGCCAGACGGTGAGCCGCTTGGATTTCGGGGTGCTTTTTCACCGCCGCCACAAATGTTTCGAGCCAAGCCGCGTTATGCTGTGACGTGCGGACGAGGACGAAGAAGCACGCGCCCAGCCCGACCGATTCCGCCGAGACAATCGCCACCTGCCGATCAATCGTGCCGTTCTCGCGCATCTTTCTGATGCGGTTCCAAACCGGCGTCTTCGACGAGCCGACACGCTTGGCCAGTTCCTCAAGCGGGATCGTCGCGTCTTGCTGCATTATATCCAAAATGCGACGGTCAAGATCGTCCATGAGCTGTTCCTTTCGCAATTCCGGTCCGCAAACCCAATACGCAAGGGTATGTTAATTTTTTAACGAATATGTTGCATCACCCGATTGCGTTGCGCGCAAACCGCGTTGACACAGTCGCCGATAACATGCCCGGCACACTCAAGAAGGTCGCATTTTTGCCACAGAGGGTCTACACTCACAGCCACGCTACGGCGTACAGGCCACGCCTTATGATACTAAGGGCCGTTCTATGCTAGATACTTTGAAACCGACTTTGTGAACCAGTAGTAAAGTAGATCATGAAAGCTCTTCGCAAAGCCCTGATGGCATCAGTATCGTTGGCGCTGGCAACGCCCGCCGTGGCGCAAAGCACATCCACAACCACTCCGATCTTCAGTCATTACGGTGGTGTCGGTCTGATAAAAACCCGCTCCGCGCGGATGTCGCCCGATTCGACGCTGAACGCCGGGATCGCGTGGAACCGCGAGCAACAACGGTATTCTCTGACCTTTCAGGCCGCGCCGTGGCTGGAAACAACTTTCAGCTATTCAGGCTTTGAAGGCATCCGCACCGGCGATACGTTTGACCGGCAATTCGACATCAAGGTCCGCCTGTGGGAAGAGTCTTTGTACCTGCCCGAAGTGGCCGTTGGGTTGCAGGATTTTCTTGGCACGGGCGTGTTTGCCGGTGAGTACATTGTCGCGAGCAAACGGCTAGGCCCGCTTGATCTGTCTCTCGGAGTCGGCTGGGGCGTACTCGCCTCGCGCCGTGTGGCGCGAAACCCGCTCGGCGAACTCTCCGACCGCTTTAAGACGCGTGACGGTTTTTCGGGTCAGGGCGGTGAAGTTAACATCGGTGACTATTTCAGCGGCCGCGATATTGGCCTGTTCGGCGGTGTTGTCTACACGACCCCGATCAAAGGTCTCAGCGTGATTGCCGAGTATGACAGCGACTCTAACAGTCAGGTCGTCGGCCTTGATGACAACAGCCCGTTCAATTTCGGGCTGGTCTATGAGCCGCTCGAAGGGGTGCAGCTTGGCGCGTCTTATCTGTCCGGCGACGAGTTTGCGCTTTCTGCGCATTTCGCAACCCAAACGGGGGAATGGGCGCGCGATAATCCGCCCGGCGATCCGGCGCCCGCGTTTTACGTGCGCGAGGAATTTGACGATAGCGCCGGCGGGCAAGACGGGCTGATCGCGCCGATCCAGCCGCTGCTCTCGACGCCGGTCGGGCGGGATGTGCTGTCCGAAACCCTGCGGGAAAATCTGAGCCGTGAGGGCATCACCCTGATGCGCAGCCAAGTCGGCACGGATGCGATCCGGATTGTTGTCGCCAACAACCGCTACCGTTCCTATGCCAAAGCGGCGGGGCGCGCGGCGCGGGTTTTGTCACGCTTTGCGCCGAATGAGATCGAGCAATTCCAGATCGCGTTCGACCAATCCGGTCTGGAAACCGCCGAATTGCTGCTCAACCGCAGCCAGCTTGAAAGATCCGCTGCCGAAATCGGGTATTCGATTTCACCGCCCTCGCTCGCCTTTGCCTACATCACCGCCGGCAGCGCGCCCGTGGACGGGCCGATTGAGGATTTCAACAAATACCCGGATTTCAACTGGAGCATTGGTCCGGATGTCAGGTTGAACACGTTTGATCCCGACGATCCGTTGCGCGCGCAGCTTGATCTGGAAGCGACGGCCAGCCTTGAAGTGGCGCGCGGATTGATCTTCAACGCCGCGCTCGGCACCGATCTCATCGGCAACTTTGATAACACGACACGCCAGTCTGACAGCGTGTTGCCCCGTGTACGCACGGAGTTTTCCCGCTATAATGAGGAAACGGATATTGGCCTGTATCGCCTGACCGGCGAATACTATTTCAATCCGGCACCCAATGTGAGCGCCAAGCTTACCGCAGGGTTTATCGAGCAGATGTTCGCGGGCGCAGGGGGGGAATTGCTTTATCGCCCGCAGAA
This sequence comes from uncultured Neomegalonema sp., assembly GCA_937944035.1. GTDB lineage: Bacteria > Pseudomonadota > Alphaproteobacteria > Rhodobacterales > Rhodobacteraceae > JAHDDY01. The sequence goes on from CALDZQ010000223.1 coordinate 14,559, forward strand.
TTCGCGCCTCGCGTTCGGTGCGGAGGCGTTTTACGTCAAGCAGCGTGATTTCGACACGTTGTTCAGCTTCCGGGATTATGAAGTCGCCACCGGCCATCTCAGCGTTTATTACGACACGCCCTACAATAACTGGAACGTCGCGGTTCATGCCGGACGGTATCTCGCCGGTGACTGGGGCGGGACGCTTGAATTGAAACGGCGTTTCGCGAACGGCTGGGAAATCGGGGCGTTTGCAACGCTGACCGATGTGCCGTTTGAAGATTTCGGCGAGGGTAGTTTCGACAAAGGCATTTCGTTGCGCATTCCCTTCGATTGGGGTCTGCCGCGCGACACGAAATCGGCGGGACGGATCACTTTGCGGCCTGTCCAACGGGACGGGGGGCAGCGTTTGGCGGTTCCCGGACGCTTGTTTGATGTGACACAACCAACCAGTCGCGGCGAGGTCGCCTCGCAATGGGCCACCTTCGCTCACTGATGGTTCTGGAGAACACGATGCGCAATGCAGCTCTTAAAGCGGGTGTCCTGGCCTTCGTCATCGCCGGGCTGGCCGCGTGTACCAACGGCCAATTCAACAGCAACCCCGTCTTCGATTACGGCTTAAAGCTTGCGGGGTTGGGTAAAAAGCCGGAAGCGGCAGAAGTGGCCCCGTCCGTGGGGCCGCCTCTGATCGTCGGTTACAAGGAAATCCGCGTGGCGATTCCGGGCGTCGGGCCACGGGGGCGCAGTGATTACTTCGTCGCGCCGGACGGTGTTGAGATCGCGATGAACGGGATTTTCCCCGTGCGCGTTATCGGCCTCGGCCTCGACCTTGAGGGTATGTATTTACCCGCAGACAGCCCGTATGTCGGTGATTTCGTGGCAGCCGCCCGCGCCAACGCCTCGTCTCAGCGGGTTTTCGAGTATTGGAGAAAAGGCCGCATCAGCCGCGAGAGCCTGCGCTGTGACCTGAGCCTCCAAACACTGGCAAACGGCAAGAATATCATCAACGAACGCTGTAAGAAATTTTTCGACGATTTGGGTTTCAGCAACCGCTACTGGCTGGACGAGAACGACGAAATCATCTGTAGCCGTCAGTGGTTCCATCCGGACGCTGATGTTTTGCAGTTCTTCAAAACATCCCAGCAGGCTTTGTCCATTGATCTTCGGAAAGACGATTGCTGAGACAGCGCAGTGACACACGACACATTTCAAACTGAAACTTTGTTGTATGCCTAGCAGGCGGCGCGAGACAGAACTTAGGAGCACATAATGGGTGAAACGCGAAATCTGTTCGGAACAGATGGTATCCGTGGCCGCGCGAACGTCTATCCGATTACCGCAGAAATCGCGATGAAGGTGGGGATGGCCGCAGGCCGTCACTTTACCAGAGGGGATCACCGCCACCGCGTTGTTATCGGCAAAGATACCCGGCGTTCATCCTATATGCTCGAAACCGCTCTGACAGCGGGTTTTACCTCGATGGGGCTGGATGTGACCACGCTCGGTCCGGTTCCGACCCCCGCAGTCGGGATGCTGGTGAAATCGTTGCGCGCCGATCTGGGAGTGATGATTTCCGCCTCGCATAACCTGCACCACGACAACGGAATCAAGCTGTTCGGTCCGGATGGATTCAAGCTTTCAGACGACGTTGAGCGTATTATCGAGGCGTATATCTCGAATGGCGCGGATGAGTTTTTGGCCGCACCGTCGCATCTCGGCTCGGTCAAGCGTCTGGAAGACGGCCGCGCGCGATATATCGAATTTGCCAAAGCCACCCTGCCCCGCCGCATGGATTTCGAGGGTCTGAAGATCGTCGTCGACTGCGCCAATGGCGCGGCCTATCGCACCGCACCCGGTATGCTTTGGGAGCTGGGCGCTGAGATTATTCCGATTGGCGTCGCGCCGAACGGTCTGAACATCAACGCGGATTGCGGCTCGACCAGTACGAAGACGGCGCAGGCGAAAGTGATCGAAACGGGCGCTGACCTCGGCATATGCCTCGATGGTGATGCGGACCGTGTTCACATTATCGACGAGAAGGGCCAGTTGGTCGATGGCGACCAGATCATGGCGCTTATCACAACCGCCTGGGCGCGGGATGGTCGTCTGCGCGGGGGCGGGCTGGTGGCGACGATTATGTCGAATCTCGGCTTGGAAAAATTCCTGGAAAGCGAAGGCCTGACGCTGGCCCGCACGAAGGTTGGCGACCGTTACGTTGTTGAACGGATGCGCGCCGAAGGATTTAATGTCGGGGGCGAGCAGTCGGGCCATGTCGTGATGACTGATTTTGTCACAACGGGTGACGGGACGATTACGGCACTTCAGGTGATTGCGGAACTGGTACGCTCCGGCAAGCCGGCAAGCGAGGTTTGCCGCCTGTTTGAGCCTTATCCGCAAGTTCTTGAGAGTGTTAAATTCAGCCGGGATTCTTCGCCACTCGAACAGGAATCTGTCAAGCGTGCGATCGCGGACGGAGAAGAGAAACTGAACGGTTCCGGCAGATTGGTCATCCGGAAATCAGGAACTGAACCTGTTATTCGCGTTATGGGCGAAGGCGAAAGTCCCACTTTGGTACAAAACGTAGTTGAGCAAATCTGCGACTCGATACAAAGTTCGGTTGATTGAATTCAACTCACAACAACTTAAACGGATAATTTTCACTTGAGGGAAGTCAGAAAACTGGACATTTCTGGTGAAAAGCGCTAATGCCGACATCTCGACATATTGTTGTGGCGTTAACATACGAGTTTATGTGAGTAACAAATTAGTTAACGCGATCTGTGTCGTTTGAGATAACACAGATATCGAGTTCCGACTGTGTAAATGGGTGGTATCTATAATGGTTTCCGGAAGTGATCGTGTTTTGAATAATCCTGTCAAACGCGCCATCGTTGATCTGTTTGTGATCTTCCTCGGCGTCACTGTATGTTGCCTGCTGGTCCAATCGCTGAGCGGATTGCCGAAAAATCCGATGGTGATTCTGACGATGGCAGGGGTAATCAGCATCGCCCATGTCGGTTTTCTTTATTTACAACGCGGATACCGGTCAGCCTGGCGCTTTTTTTCCGCCCATGACGGCCTCAGCTGTGCCGCAGCCGCCTTTTTGGCAACCACCATCGCCGCTGTGTTTTGGTATTCGGCCGTGCCTGCGGCGGGTTGGGTCGTTATCGGCATCGGTACTGCGATCACCGCTTTTATTCCCCGCCTTCTGACGCGGGTCGCGGCCAGCTACCGGCTGATTGATTTCGCGACCACTCCGGCGGAGGCGCAAGTATCGCACAAGCGGGTATCTCAGCCTCAGAAGCGCGCTTTGATGATCGGGTTCGGCGAAAATCTGGAGAGTTTCCTTCGCGCCCAGCGCAAGCGGTCTTCCGACTTTGAAGTCGCCGGCATTGTCGACATCAACGGCGTTGACGGCGCAACGAATCTGCGCGGCATTCCTGTGCTGGGCACGATAGACAATCTGAATGAGATTGTTGCGACGATGAAAAACAAAGATCGCGCACCCGATATGCTGATCCTGACACGCGACCAGCTTGGCGGCTTTTCTGTAGCGGAGATTCTGGCGAAACTGGACGGTGTGGATGCGAATATCGCGTGGCTGCCCCGCATGGACCAGCTCGATCTGAACGGTGGCGATAAGTTGCGCCCGATTGAGTTGGAAGACCTGCTGCCACGGCCCGCCAAATCTTTTGACGCGCTGGCTTGCCAAGCCCTTCTTGAGGGATCGCGGGTTCTGGTGACGGGCGCGGGTGGCTCCATCGGGTCGGAGCTTGTGCGTCAGATCACGTCGCTGATGCCGTCTGAGATCATTCTCGCGGATGCTTCCGAACATGCGCTTTATCAGATCGACCGCGAAGTCAGCGTTTCATTCCCTTCGGTAAAGCGCATCTCGTCTATTCTGGACGTGCGTGATCGTGATGCGGTGATGCGCCTTATGCGCAGGGAGCGGCCTGAATTTGTGTTCCACGCCGCCGCCCTGAAACACGTTCCGATTGTCGAAGGGCAGCCTTGTGAAGGTCTGCTGACCAATGTTGTCGGCTCGCAGAACGTGGCCGATGCGGCATCGGAATGTAATGTCCGCACGATGGTTATGGTTTCGACCGACAAGGCCGTGAACCCCGCGAACGTTATGGGCGCAACCAAGCGTCTCGCAGAGGCTTATTGTCAGGCTATGGATGCGGAAGCGCGTGACAAGCCCGGTGCAACACGCTTTGTGACGGTGCGATTCGGCAATGTGCTGGGATCCAGCGGCTCGGTCGTTCCTCTGTTCCAGCGTCAGTTGGAGCAAGGCGGCCCGCTGACGGTGACGCATCCTGAGGTCGAGCGTTTCTTCATGACGATCCCCGAAGCCTCACGCCTGATTCTTGAGGCGATGCTGCAAGGCATGGGCGACGGCAATGCCGAGCAAGGCATTTTCGTTCTCGACATGGGCGAGCCTGTGAAGATCAACGACCTCGCACGTCAGGTTATCCGCCTGTCGGGCCTGCGCCCCGATGTCGATGTGAAGATCGTCTATACGGGCCTGCGTCCCGGCGAGAAGCTGTACGAAGAACTGATGCACGAGTCGGAGAATCTGCTGCCGACGGATCACCCGTCTCTCATGGTCGCCTGCCCGCGTTTTGTGCAGCTGAAGACCGTGCGCAGTCAGGTTTCCAATATCACCGAAGCGGCCCGCAAGGGCGACGGCGACGAGGTTGTGCGTCTGCTGAAGGTCTATATCCCCGAATTCGACGCCACGTCGAACGAGGCGAAGAAGGCCCAAAGCGCACCTTTCGTGCTGCACGAGTTGCGCGATCAGGCTTCCTGAACGCTCATCTCAAATCATATTTAAAAAGGCCGGACGCTTCAACGTCCGGCCTTTTTTATTGGGTCATCCGCGATCACAGAAGGGCGGCGCGCTTACCACGTGCCGCGCGTGTCGATCAGGATTTTGTCTTTCACGAGATCACGATCAACGTGCTGGAAAGCGTCATGATCGACCAAAAGCAGCGCGATATCTGCTTTATCGAGGGCGACATGAAAATCGGTCAGCTCGACACCGCTGTCGCGGAACGCCGGTGGCAAGCCGCTGATATGCGGCTCCACAGCCAAAATCTTGCCCGCATTCGCTTTTGCCAGTTTACCCGTCACTTCCATCGCCGGGCTTTCGCGCAGGTCATCGACATTGGGTTTGAATGCCAAGCCAAAGCAGGCAATCGTGGGGTTTTTGATCGTTGATGCCTTGCTCAGCACCTTGTTCACCACCCAATCGGGTTTGCTGTCATTGATCTCACGCGCCGCGCGGATCAGTTTCGCCTCCTCCGGTGCGGAGTGGACGATGAACCACGGATCAACCGCGATGCAGTGACCACCAACGCCGGGACCGGGGCTGAGGATATTCACGCGCGGGTGCAGATTGGCCATACGGATCAGCTGCCAGACATTGATTTTCAGCTTGTCGCAGATGGTGGACAGCTCGTTCGCGAAAGCGATGTTCACGTCGCGGAAAGCGTTCTCGGTCAGCTTTGCCATCTCGGCGGTGCGAGCGTCGGTGACGTGGCATTCGCCTTTGACGACGATGCGGTAAAACTGCACGGCAGCGCTGGCACAGCGGCGGCTCATGCCGCCAACAACGCGGTCATTTTCAACCACTTCTTGCAGGATCTTGCCCGGCAAGACGCGCTCCGGACAATGGGCGACGCGGATGTCAGACATCTCGCCCTTTTGCTGCGGGAAGCTGAGATCGGGGCGTTCTTCCGCCATCCACGCGGCCATCTGCTCGGTCGCGCCCACGGGTGATGTGGATTCGAGAATGACCAGATTTCCCTTTTTCAGCTTTGGCGCGATGCCCTTGGCGGCGGCCTGGATATAGCTGAGATCAGGTTCGTGGTTTTCTTTGAACGGCGTCGGAACGGCGACGATGAAAACCTCGGCCTCCTCGACATATTTGGTTGCGCGCAGCTTGCCCGCCTCAACAACCCGACGCAGCAAAGCGCCCAGATGCGGTTCGACAATATGCGGCTCACCCGCGTTGATCGAGGCGATTGCCGCGTCGTTAACGTCTACGCCGACGACTTCGACGCCGGCATCGGCAAAGACGGCTGCTGTGGGAAGGCCGATGTAGCCGAGGCCGATGACAGAGATTCGCGATACCATTGAGGTTTCTCCTGGAGAAGACGTTGAACAATGCGGTCAGCAGCCTGACCGTCACCATAAGGATTGTGCGCCTGCGCCATTGCGGCATAGGCGGCGGGATCGTCGAGCAAGCGCTCGGCTTCCCAAAGAATTGCGTCGGTGTCCGCACCCGTGAGACGCACGGTCCCCGCATCGACCGCTTCGGGGCGTTCGGTGGTGTCGCGGGTGACGAGGACGGGTTTGCCGAGGCTTGGCGCCTCTTCCTGAATACCGCCAGAATCCGTGACGATCAGATGCGAGCGGTCCATCAGCCAGACGAAAGGCAGGTAATCCAGCGGCGGGATCAAATGCACATCTTCAACGCCCTTGAGAACCGAGGCCGCCGCTTGCTGGACTTTCGGGTTCAGGTGGACCGGATAGACGACCTGAATATCCCCGCGTGAGGCGAGGCCGCGCATGGCGACACAGATTTTCTCCAACCCGCCATGCTGGTTCTCGCGGCGGTGCCCTGTGACGAGGATCAGCTTTTTGTCGGGGTTGAGGAACGGGAAGCGCGCTTGCATTTCTGACGTGATCTCATCGCCCGAAAGCGCGTTGTCGCGCACCCAGTGCAGCGCGTCGATGACGGTGTTTCCGGTCACTTCGATGCGCGCGGGGTCGATCCCCTCGCGGCGGAGATTTTCGGCGGACCCTTGTGTCGGGGCGAAATGGAGGGTTGAGAGGCTGCCCGCGATTTTGCGGTTCATCTCCTCAGGCCAAGGGGAATAGATATTGCCGGTGCGCAATCCCGCCTCGACATGGCCGACGGGGATTTGCTGATAATACGCGGCCAATGCCGCCGCCATCGTTGTCGTCGTGTCGCCGTGGACCAGCACCCAATCGGGCTTGATCTCGGTGTAGACACTTTCCAAACCTTGCAAAACAGCGCTGGTGATATGGGTCAGCCCTTGTGCGGCCTGCATAACATCGAGGTTGAAATCGGCTTTGATGCCGAACAGATCAATCACCTGTTGCAGCATCTCGCGGTGCTGGCCCGTGAGCAAAACGCTGGTCCGCACATCATCGCGGCGTTGCAGCGCCTGAACAACTGGGGCCATCTTGATCGCTTCAGGGCGTGTGCCGAAAACACAAACGACATGCGGTTTCGATGCGGTGGGGTGGGTCATCAAAAATACCTTACTCGAAAGTGGCGTACCGCCGTGGCTCGAAAGTGGCGTATCGCCATGAACGGAAACTACGTCCAAGCATTTGCGATCGCGTTAAACCTGCGAAAACTTTGTTATCCGCCTGCTATCGGCGGCTGAGACGTTTGAGGCGGGCGCCGCGTGTGAGGTAGCACCACGCGCCGCGCAACTCGCCGGATGGCGAAAAACCGCTGCCCGCGCGCTCGTAGCCGAAGCGTGACAGGGCGTCGCCTGCGGCTTCCTCGATCACATAGCGTTCGGATTGTTTCATCTCGCGCTTCCAGCGTTCGACCTTGTCCATCTGCGGCGGCCTGTCGAGGACGGGCCAGAGGTCGCGCTTGTCGTCGGGGACTTTGCGCGAGACATCGCCGGCATAGTCGAGCATGGCCGGCTCAAAGCGCTCGCCCGCGAAATCACAAAGACGATCCA
>CALDZQ010000224.1 GCA_937944035.1 uncultured Neomegalonema sp.
TGCCTCTCCGGATGTCAGGTGATGACAGTCCAGAGTGTCTTTCGATATGTCGATTCCGATGATACTGTGATCCATCTTTTCCGTGTCCCATGCTTGTCATACGGAGCGAAACTCCGTGTATCCGTTCGGGCCTCAGGGAAAAGACGGGGGCGATCAAACTCTAACTCGGTCCATCACGACCGGCACCCTGACGATCCGCACCCCGCCGCCATGAGCGGGTGGCCACCCGCTCATGGCAGTTCATTCAAAACAACGAACCGTGGAAATCATAAGACAAGCATCCTGAACGATCCTTAGTCACTGTCATTCTCTGCGAAGGCAGAGAATCCAGACCCGATTGACCGGGGCAACACTCTCTCAAAATACAAGAGCGCCTCCCCCACGCGTGTCCGGCAGTATGGAGATATTATAAAGTGTTGTCTTACCGCGACTTGATCGCGGCATCCATTCTTCCGCACGCCTTGCACGATGGACCCCGCCAACAAGTCGCGGGGTGACTTCCGCGCTGTATGAACGCAGCCATCCGCGATCAAATTCACATCCGCCGGAACACCGCAATCAGCGCCCTGTCCCCGGCATGGTCATGCGCCTCCCCCGCGTAAATCGGGCGATCCTCATAGCGCAGATCGACAATCTCCCCCGCCGCCGCCAGCCCGTCAAACGCGTCACCGAACCCGTGCGCGGCGAAATGTTGTGCGTTGATCCCCAGACAGAACAGCGCGCCGGGCTTTGCGACGCGCAATAATTCGGGCAAGGCTTGCGGCCCGACATGGCCATGCGTGAACGTCCCCGCACTCACAAGCCCGCCATAGGACGCGTCCGCAATCGGCAGCGCGGCCAGCAAATCGCCTTCAATCAGCCCGCGATAGATGCCCTTTGCACCAGCCACGGCCAGCATCTCAGGCGATAAATCCAGCCCGTCAACGGCCAGATCACCCGCCATCGCCTCCGCCACCGCGCCCGACCCGCAGCCAATATCCAGCACCGGCCGATCGCCCCCGCCCGCCTGGGCCGCATAGACCTCCGCCACAAGTCGCGGGTAGATATAGCCCAACCTCTCAACGAAATCAGCATCATAGCTGACGGCCCAATCACGGTATAAATCCCGCACCGCATCGGCCGAATCCAGCGCATAGGCTTTTTCCAGCCCGCTTGTCAGGTCTTTTTCCGTCATTTGCACAGCGTGGCGCGGTTTATGGCGCGGTGCAAGACTGCCAGACATGAAAAAGCCGGACCCAAGGCCCGGCTCTTTCATAGTTCGGGTTTGTCCGTTCTGGACTTACCCTTCGTCTTTTTAGCAGGCTTGCCTCTTCAGGCGCTTGCCGCCGCCGGTTCGGACGCTTCTTCCAGGTCGCGCAGCACATAGCCACGGCCCCAAACCGTCTCGATGTAGTTCTCACCACCCGTCGCATTCGACAGTTTCTTGCGCAGCTTGCAGATAAACACGTCGATAATCTTCAGTTCCGGCTCATCCATCCCGCCATACAGGTGGTTGAGGAACATCTCTTTGGTCAGCGTCGTGCCCTTGCGCAGGCTCAACAGCTCAAGCATCTGGTATTCTTTTCCGGTCAGGTGAACACGCGAGCCGTCCACTTCGACCGTCTTGGCATCAAGGTTAACCTTGATCTTGCCGGTCGTGATAATCGACTGGCTGTGCCCTTTAGAGCGGCGCACAATGGCGTGGATGCGCGCGATCAGCTCGTCCTTGTTGAACGGCTTGGTCATGTAGTCATCGGCGCCGAAGCCGAAGCCTTTAACCTTGTCTTCCGTTCCGGACATGCCGGACAGGATCAGGATCGGCGTTTCGATCTTTGAAACACGCAGTTGGCGCAAAACGTCATAGCCGTTCATGTCAGGCAGATTCAAATCGAGTACGATCAGATCGTAGTCATACAGTTTACCGAGGTCGATTCCCTCTTCACCCAAGTCGGTGGTGTAAACATTGAAGCCGTCCTGCTTAAGCATCAACTCGATGCTTTGAGCCATGGCGCTGTCGTCTTCAATAAGCAAAATTCGCATAGGTTCCCTCGGCAGCGTTCAGGTTAATCATCATTGTTAAGCAGGGTAAAAAACAAAGGTAAAAAAACTCTAATGATGTCGGAAACCATTTCGACACCCTGAATTTTAATCTTTCCCCCACTCAAACCCGCTGAATTCCTGAATAACAGCGTACAAAGATTAATAAGCGTAAAACATGAGACCCGTCAATGTGCAAAAAACATCGATATTAATGATTCGGTTTTGAGATTATTGGTGTTTCGGTTGACGTACACGTCCGTTCTTTGTGCAACCATTTGGCCTTATCCTGGCAAAAGTCCGTGTCTGCCCGCAAAAACGCAAAGAACGCCAGCGGAACGTAATCCGCTGACGCATAATTTTGCCGATACTCAGATGGTTCAGATAACGGCGCGCGCCAGGCGCTCGGCCAAGGTCAGGGCCGTCGCTTCGTAAGCGATTCCTTTTGGCGAGCAATACCCCGAAAACGCCCAGGAATTTTTGTAAGCCGCATCCAAGACAGCCCCAAGCGCAAGGCGGTCAAGGCGTCCCGACAAAATCATCCGCGAAATATCCGCATCTTGAAGGCCCGGCGCAAGCGCATCACGGGAACCGTCATGCACGTACACGATCTCGGCGTTCAGCCCGCGTGACAGCATGGTATAAGACTGCGGGCATTCCTGCCCCGCCGACAGGCATGACGCCTCGATGATGCACAGATCACCGAAATCCGCCGCACCGACCGCCTCGATACAATCCTCGGCGGAATAGACGTTCAGAATATCGAGGCCGGCATGGTAGCTGGCACTGGTGCGTTCGTATTGCTTATGATCGAACGAATAGAATGCGACCGTCCGGCCCATGCGCTGCAATCTGTGCGACAACGCAACCGCCGCCCCGCCGCGCACCTCGTTCGATGCCCCGACGAGAATGATCGGCTTCAACCGCCCGCTTCCGATGCTTTCAAAATCAAACAGCGTCTCAAGCGCAAAAGCGATGTTGCTTTCATCAAGAACCCGCTCACCCGTTTCAAACAACGCGGTCGAGATCGCCTCGAAAGTTTCAGGGGCCAGTTTCAAGCGCGTTTGCAGTTGCGCCAACAAAGGCTGAGCTTGCTTTTGCCGCAACCCGCGCGTCAACGCGCCCGTGGGCGCGGTTGGCATCTCGCGGCTGATCTGCGCACCGGCCCACGCGGCATCGGCCTCGTGTTCAGGCACGCCAATGGCGATGCTCGGTTCTTTGCGGAGCAATTCAGACATCATAACTGGTGCGGCCTGTATTTTTTAATCCGCGTTGTCCGCAATCCCTGAATGCCGTGGCGGTCAATCGTCTTGCGCCAACACTCGAACTCCTCATGCGAGATGTTATAATATTCACATGCCTCATCCAGCGACAGCAAATCACCGTTTACCGCCGCAACGACTTCAGCTTTGCGACGGATCACCCAACGCTTCGTATCTGCGGGCGGAAGATCCTGACGCGTAATGCGCTGACCATCCGGGCCGATTACGGAGCGTGGCTTCGTCGGCATTGTTTCTGTCATTATTAGCCCACCTGCACTTCAATCTCAGGTGTCACAGTAACTCATGACTTCTAACAAATCGGAAAAGTCTATATTTTTAAGTATGTTAACACAGATTGACAGTAACCATTTCCGTTCACCATGATTACCGTCACGCCTTGACGCAAGCGCATGTAAGCGCGATATGCAGGGCATGGATTCGCGCACACTCACAACGCCGAGAGATAAGACTCTCAATTCCCTTGGTTTTTCCAAACCACCGCAGGCGACGCGTGTGGCGGTTGCAATGTCCGGCGGGGTGGACTCATCAGTGGTTGCAGCAATGCTCGCCAACGACGGATACGAGGTCGTCGGGCTAACCATGCAGCTTTACGATCATGGCGAGGCGCTGAAAAAAAAGGGCGCTTGTTGTGCGGGAACAGATATTCACGACGCAAAACGCGTCGCCGCGAAGCTCGATTTCCCGCATTACGTCCTTGATTACGAAAATCTGTTCAAAGAAGCGGTGATGGACGAGTTTGCGGACGCTTATCTGGCGGGCGCGACCCCGATTCCCTGCATCCGCTGTAACGAGCGGGTCAAATTCAAAGACATGATGCAGCTTGCCCGCGATCTTGACGCGGAGTGCCTTGCCACGGGCCATTATATCCGCCGCATCGACGGACCGAACGGGCCGGAGCTTCACCGCGCTGCCGATGAGAGCAAAGACCAAAGCTATTTCCTGTTCACAACCACCCGCGAGCAACTGGCCTATTTGCGCTTTCCGCTGGGCGATGTGGAGGACAAAAGCGTCACACGCGGCATGGCGGGCGATTACGGCCTGAGCATCGCGGACAAGCCCGACAGTCAAGACATCTGCTTTGTCCCGCAGGGGCGCTATACAGAAGTGATCGAGAAAATGCGCCCCGGCTCGGCAGCCCCCGGCGAGATGGTACATATAGACGGCACGGTTCTGGG
>CALDZQ010000225.1 GCA_937944035.1 uncultured Neomegalonema sp.
GCCGGCGGATTATGCGCCCGCACCAATGTCACACCTTCCGGCGCGGGCTTTTGCACCCAATCGGGCCGCTGCGTCATTTCAAGATAAGTGACCGTATACCCAAGCATCATCGCGCTCACTCCGCCGCATCAGGCAGCATCCGGCGCTCGCGCAGCCACGGATTGGCGTCAACAGCCTCGCGCAGTGCCTTTTGCGCCAATATCGCGCGCCCTTGGCGCAGCAGGATGCGCACTTTTCCGGCCAGCGCCCCGAAATGCTTAGGCTCGCGCGCCAGCGTCGAGGCGATGTCCTCCAGCGACTTGTCGAATTTCTCCATCCGGAAATGCGCGAAAGCCCTCTGATTCCAGCCTTCGGCATAGTCCGGCGCGTAGAGGACCAGCTTGTCCAGCACCTCTATCGCCCCTGCGTTGTCGTAAACCCGCATCCGCTGGTGGGCCAGATCGAGCAACGCTTGCGCATTCGCATCCGGCGCTTCGTTCCAATGCGCCCAAATCGCCGCCTCCGCCGCGCGGCCCACCTTTTCAGTTTTGGCGGTAACTAAAGCGTCAAAAAGCGCGGCCCTGATTTCCGCACGGGCCGGATCGTCTTCGGCATAGGCGGGGGCGGCAAATAACAGGGCAATGGCGAGAATAATCTGTTTCATAGATCAGATGATAGGACGACTTCCGGCGTAGGTCGAGCCACGGAACGCGAATTGATTTTCTGCCCTTCCCCGCACAGAGCCAAATCGCTACAACGCCCTTAACTCAATCTCAGACGGGCGCTCCCATGTCAGAACCACAGATCACAGACACCCTGATCGCTGAACACGGCCTCAAGCCGGACGAATACCAGCGCATTCTTGATCTTCTGGGCCGCGCGCCGTCCTTTACGGAGCTGGGCATCTTCTCGGCGATGTGGAACGAGCATTGTTCCTACAAATCCTCGAAACTTTGGCTGCGCACGCTGCCCACGACCGGACCGCAAGTGATCTGCGGCCCCGGCGAGAACGCGGGGATCATCGACATCGGCGATGGGCAGGCATGTGTTTTCAAGATGGAAAGCCACAACCACCCCAGTTTTATCGAGCCTTATCAAGGCGCTGCGACGGGCGTGGGCGGCATCTTGCGCGATGTCTTCACAATGGGCGCACGCCCCGTGGCGGCGCTCAATGCCCTGCGTTTCGGCGCGCCCGATCATCCGAAAACCAAGCGCATTGTCAGCGGCGTCGTCGCGGGAATCGGCGGCTATGGCAACGCTTTCGGTGTCCCGACCGTGGGCGGCGAGGTCGAGTTTCACGCCGCCTATAACGGCAACCCGCTGGTCAACGCGATGGCGGTGGGCCTAGCGGATGCGGATAAGATTTTCTACTCGGCGGCCTCCGGTGTGGGGATGCCAATCGTATATTTGGGTGCAAAAACAGGTCGCGATGGCGTCGGCGGCGCGACAATGGCCTCGGACGAATTCGGCGCGGATGCCGAAGAAAAGCGCCCCACCGTGCAAGTCGGCGACCCGTTTACCGAGAAGCGCCTGCTCGAAGCAACCTTGGAACTCATGGCCTCCGGCGCGGTGATTTCGATCCAGGACATGGGCGCGGCGGGCCTTACCTGCTCGGCGGTCGAGATGGGCGACAAGGGCGATCTGGGCGTTATCCTCAATCTTGAGAACGTCCCCGTGCGCGAAACCAACATGAGCGCCTACGAAATGATGCTGTCCGAGAGCCAGGAGCGTATGCTTATGGTGCTGCTCCCGGCCAAGGAAGACGAAGCACGCGCGATCTTCGACAAGTGGGATCTCGATTTCGCCATCGTCGGCGAGACGATTGCGGAAGACCGTTTTCTCGTGAAACTCAACGGTGAGATCAAAGCCGACCTTCCCCTCAAAGCCCTCTCCGGCACGGCCCCCGAATATGACCGCCCGTGGGAGCCGACCCCGCCGCCGGGCGCCGTCAGCGATGTCCCGCAAGTCGCCACCGACAAGGCGCTGCTGGCGCTGATGGGCAGCCCCGATCTGGCCTCGCGCCGCTGGGTGTGGGAGCAATACGATCATATGGTCATGGCCGATACGGTCCAGCGTCCCGGCGGCGCGGCGGCGGTGGTGCGGGTGCATGGCACGCAAAAGGGGCTGGCGCTCACCTCAGATGTGACCCCGCGCTACTGCTTTGCCGACCCCGAAGAAGGCGGCAAGCAAGCCGTCGCCAAGGGTTATCGTAATCTCTGTGCGGTAGGCGCGAGGCCGCTGGCCGCGACCGACAACCTCAACTTCGGCAACCCAGAGAAACCGCGCATTATGGGCCAGCTTGTCGGCTGTATCAAAGGCATCGGCGCGGCGTGTTCTGCGCTCGACATGCCCATCGTCAGCGGCAATGTCAGCCTCTACAACGAGACCGAGGGCACGGCGATCCTGCCCACCCCGACAATCGGCTCCGTCGGGTTGTTGAGCGACATCGCACAGATGGCAACGCTGGCGTTCAAATCGCACGGCCAAGCCATCATCCTGCTGGGCCGCACCGAGGGTTGGCTGGGCCGCTCGCTGTATCTGCGAGAGCTGCACGGCAAGGAGGAGGGCGCACCACCCCCCGTCGACCTCGCCGCCGAACGCGCCGCCGGAGAGGTCGTGCAAGGTCTGATCGGGCAGGGCATGGTGACAGCCGTTCACGCCGTGCAAGACGGCGGCATTGGCGTTGCGCTGGCCCATATGGCACTGGCGGGCGGCATCGGCTGCACCGTCCGCTCACCGGGCGGCCGCGATGACGCTACGTTCTTCGGCGAAGACCAGGGCCGCTACCTCGTCACCGTCGAGACCGATATGGAACCGATCTTCCGCGCCGCCGATGACGCGGGCGTCTCCTCCGTCTGGATCGGGGAGACGGGCGGCGACGACATCGTCCTGGGCGACGGCACGGTGTCGCTGGCCGCGCTACGCAAGGCGCATGAGGGCTGGTTCCCGGCGTTTATGGGGGAGGGGTGAGCTGTTCGTTACCTCTCACAGATCAGCGAGCGGATAAGATCGATGTTTTGCGCGGGAGGTTCGACAGCGCCCGCTCTCCTGTAGGGAGGAGGGCGTCTATACTTCACGCCCGTCGGAGATTGTCCCCCGCAAATCGCTATAAGCCAGTCATTCCGGCGAAGGCGTCAGATCTTTTTGGGCAGCGGAATATCAACGATGAATGTCTGGTCGAGGTTCATCAAATCCATCATCGGAATCCGCAGTTTCGCGGACCAGGGCAGCCGGACTTCAGCCATATCACCGCCCGCATCGCTCTTCAGCGTGACGGTGATGTTTGACGGGTCGATTCCCGATGCCTTCAGCCGCGATACAAAAGTGTCCTTGATTTCGGATTGGGTGAACGCTTCCCCCACCAGGGCGTCGCGGCTTGCAAAACGCATTGCGTCGCGCACCCGATCCCGGTCAAAATAGTATTTTCCCACGGCGAAGACACCGAACATCGCGATCAGCAGGACCGGCGCGATCATCGCAAATTCCACTGCAGACGCGCCTTTGGTTTCGCGTCCGAACCTGCGGATATTGGTGGCCGGGTTTGGTGCTTCGCGGTTTTTGAATTTACGAGCCATGTCAGTATCTCCGTATAAATTCTT
>CALDZQ010000226.1 GCA_937944035.1 uncultured Neomegalonema sp.
ATCCCGCTGATCACCCGACGATCATCGACGCGACGTGCCCCCGGTTGGTTCGTCGGCAGATGCGGCTCTATCGCCGACCACTGGCTATCGCTCAACCAAAACTCATGCGCCATGATCCAAAACTCCTCTCAGAGACAATGAATCACGCGAAATAAGCAAGATCAATATTTTGATTGGGTTCAGAGCCTAAAGCGCAAGTACCGCACAGACGAAGTAAGAGACGAGAATTGCTCATAACAAAGGCCACCCGTCGATCGGCCTTTGATCGTCCGGACAACCGCCCGAAAGTCAGCTTTCGGTCAAAGTCGGGAATTCGCGCTCGAATGTGCCGCCTTCGGTGTCCGTTGCGATAACGCGCAGCACGCCCGCGCCGTTTTCGGTGTATTTAAAGCGGAATGAAGGGTCTTCGCTGAGCGAAATCCCGCCCGACATCCGCATCACCAACTCGTCCCCTTGCATGACTTCGACGGTGTTGACGAAATGCGCGGGGATGAAAAGTTGCGTGATCTGGTTCATTTGCAGGCCCGAATTATTCGGATGGCGCACCATCAACTGGGCCTCGCGCTTGCCGCCGGATTGGACCGGTTCGGCGTCTTCAGCGTTGAAAAAGCGCACTTTCATCTTGCCCAGACTGGCCAGCGCCGCGTCCATATCCTTACCCGCAGGGGCGGAACAACCACCCGATGCTTTGACGAAACGCCCGATCATATAGACCTTGCCATCCGCCGTTTCGGCCAGCGCGCGCACGTTGGAATAGGCGTTCACGCGCATCCGCGTTTCCATGTCGATCTCGCCGTAAGACGGTCCGAACTCAAATTCGGCGGCCACGGGAGCGGGATTTTCGTCGATGATGAAGGTCAGTTTGACGAAATCGAGGTCGCTGTCTTCCTTCTCGCGCACCGTAATCGGCACGGTCGCGGCATCATGCGCGCGATACGGGGCATCAATCTCAAGAAACGCACTGCCATCAAGGATTTCCGTATCTCCGACGATGTCGAATTTCATATCATCCCAGGTTTCACTGGGCAGCAGCGGATTCCGGATCGCATCGGAGGCGATGGCCGCTGTCATATAACCCGCCGTCACGAGGGCGAGCAGCGCTGTTCTGATAAACATCGTCATTTCCTCCGGTCACGCCCGACGGGCGAGTCATCATTATTGTGCGACACGATGCCACAAAACCGCGTTTTTGACCAATCACAATTTTGGAATGTGAATTACGCACCTGCCAAGCGGGGCCGTGGACCCTACGTCCGGATCAGTTCCAGCGCGCGGTCAAAGAAGTCGCTCGACGAATCGGCGAGGATGTTTATCTCGTCAAAATGATCGGCTCCGGGCACGATATAGAGATCGATACTGCGCGTTGGCGTCGTGAATTTCTCCGCGTACATGCGGGCCTGGCGATGAAATTCATCCGTCTCTGCACCGCCGACGACCACGATTTGCGGGGCATCTGTCAGGGGCGGATGGTTGAGCATCGGGCTTTGCGCTGCCGCCTCCGCCGCATCCATACGGATGGCCGCGTTCAGCCCTTGGGTCAGTCGAACGGGTTCGAGCAAGCTGAGCGGGGAAATCGGGATACCGGATTTAATCAGATCGCGCGGCAGGGCGGGGTCATGCGCGGGCCAGTCCGTACCCGTCATCATCTGCGTCAGATGCCCGCCGGCGGAATGACCCATAACGTTCAGGCGGTCGCGGTCCAGTTTCAGGCCGTCCGCATGATGCCAGACCCACGCGATCCCTTCGCGGATTTCCTCCGCAATCCGGGTGATGGTGACGGCGGGGCACAGATCGTAACCGATGATAACAACATTGACGCCCGCATCCGTGAAAGTCTGTGCGAGAAAACCATAAAGCGATTTATCGCCCCGCTGCCAGTACCCTCCGTGGATATAGATCAACGTCGGCGCGCCCGGATCTCCGCAGGAATAGACATCGAGTTTTTGCTTTTCGCCACCGCCATAGCGGATGTCGAGAGTGCACGACATCGCCGCTATCGCCGCCTCGCTGCGGCTTTTCCAATCGGGAATGACGGTGGTTTCGTAATCGGGACGGCTCAGACGCAGGTTATACTGGGCCTCGAAGTCGTCGGGGGTGAATTTTTCGTGGAATGTCAGCGGGTCATGCATGGGGACGGGTCCGGTCGTGATATTTTTGATCTGCGTGCAGTCGGCAGGAAATCATTCGTGATTTCAACACGAACCTCAATGCCTCAAAAAACCAGCGCACGTCAAAATTTCAAGCTAGGGTAGGGCGAATGCCATCACGGATCGGGGGAAAACATATGTACGAGTTGCTGCTGGCCGTTTGCATCAATGGTGATCCCGCGCAATGTATGGAGCGCCGCCTGCCGCTGGGCGAAGACATGAACATGATGCGCTGTATGCGTGAGGGGCTGGTCCATGCGCAAAAATGGGCGGACGCGCATCCCGATCTCGAATTGAAAAAATGGCGCTGCGTCGAGCCGGAGGAGGCCGCTGCGGGGCCGGTCGGGGCATACTCGGTAACGGAGGTTGCCGACGGGGTGTTTGTGCATCGCGGCCAACATGCGATTCCCTCTGCGGAAAATCTCAACGACACCTCGAATACCGGCTTTATCATCGGTGGGGATGCGGTCGCGGTTGTGGATGCGGGCGGGTCGGCAGTGATGGCGGAGGCGTTGCTGGCGGAAATCAGGGAAGTGACTGATAAACCTGTCAAATACCTGATCCTAACGCATATGCATCCCGATCACGTCCTGGGCGCGCAGGTGTTTAAAGACGCGGGTGCGACGGTCATCGGCCATAAAAAGCTGGACCGTGCGCTGAAAGCGCGGGCGCAGACATACGAGGATAATCTCAAACGCCTGATCGGGGACGCGGGTTATGCGGGCAGCGCGATTGTCGTGCCGGATGAGGGCGTGACCGGCTCGCGCGAGATTGATCTGGGCGGGCGGCTCCTGGTTTTGGAGGCGCATCCGACGGCGCATACTGACAATGATCTGACGGTGCTTGATAAGCAAACCGGGACGCTGTTTCTGGGCGATTTGCTGTTTGCGGAACATACGCCCGCGCTCGACGGGTCGATTCTGGGATGGTTGAAAGTGGTCGAGGGGTTGAAAACGCGGGCGGTGAGCGGGGTTGTGCCCGGCCACGGCCCCGTGCTGCTCGATTGGCCGGACGGATCGCTGCCGATGGTCGCGTATCTGGAAGCGCTTGTCGGCAGCTTGCGCACCTCCATCGCCAAGGGCGAGACGATGAGCAAGGCGATCCGCACGGTGGGCGATGAGCATCGCGAAAACTGGGTTCTGTTCGACGAATTCCACCCCCGCAACGTAACGGCCGCCTTCAAGGAATTGGAGTGGGAGTGAGTTTTCGCGCGGCAAGGAAAGTATTTGAAATCCTGAGATAACTCCGGCACTCAGCAATCGGCAAAAAGGGGAGCGGACCATGACAACGACCGAGATTATTCAAGCCTATTACGCGGCCTTCAACAGCAATGATACCGACGCGATGGCCGGGATGCTGACCGATGATGTGGCGCATGATGTCAATCAGGGTGCGCGCCGCGTTGGCGTTGAGGCTTTTCGGGAGTTCTGTGCGCATATGGATGAATGCTACTCGGAGAAACTGACCGATATTGTCGTCATGGTCGATAAAACCGGAAACCGCGCGGCGGCTGAATTTACTGTTTTGGGGGCTTATATCGGAACTGATGAGGGGCTGCCGGAGGCGGATAATCAGAAATATACGCTGCCTGCGGGGACGTTCTTCGACCTGCGCGACGGCAAAATCGCACGGATTGCGACATGCTATAATCTGCAAGACTGGCTTCGGCAGGTCGGGGCGGAAGGCTAGTAAATAAACAAGCGGCAACGCCTGCGATGGCGGGGTCTGCTACGCCTATGATTTTTGATCCGGCCTTGTGTTTTGCCGCTTAAGCCTTACCTGAATTTGAGTGTAAGGAGCGCGCTGTGCCTAAGGATGTCCGGACGATCTCATGCTGCTATTGTAGCGCATCGACCATGCTTGATCTGCGCAAGATCAGCCGTGGGATTCTGACCTGCGATGCGTGTGGCGCAAAACTGGTTTCGGCCAAGATGCAAGGCGTGATGACGCGCGAAGTGCCGATCAGGAAAGTCCGGTGCAAACCCTCCCCGGCGGGATTCGCGCCGATTCCGCGTGGCAAGACCGGCTATCAAAAGCCGAAAAAAACCAAGACGAAAAAGCGCAAAGGCTTGCTGGATCGGCTGGAGGACATTTGGGACGATATTGAGGATATTTTCGATTGAGGCTGCCGCTCAATCCAACCCTTCTTTTTTCAATGCCGCCTCGATGCGCGGCACGTCTTCGGGATTATTCAACTCCCAGAAAACACGGCCCTCCGCGCTGACTTCCACACACCGGATCGGGACACCGTTTTCAAGAAACCGCAGCTGTTCCAAGCCTTCCAGGGCTTCCAGCGGGCCGGATGGCGCGGCCATATAGGTTTTGAGCGCTTCGGGTGTGTAGGCGTATAATCCGACATGGTGGAAAACGGGCACGCTCTCGCCCTCGTTGATCTTATGGCCAACGAAGGGGATGACCTCTTTGGAGAAGTAGAGTGCGTTCATATGGGCGTCGAAAACGGCTGTTGTGCCGCCGACACGTCCGGCCTGCCGATCTTCGGTGAAATTGGTATATGTCTGCAAATCGCATCGCAGAACAGGGGTTGCGACCTGCGCATTCCCGCCCTGCATCGCTTTTATCAAAGCCTCGACAAACCAAGCCGGAGTCAGCGGAGCGTCGCCTTGAAGATTGACCACAATGTCAGGATTTTCGCCCAGAACCGCCACCGCATCCACGCAGCGTTCGGTCCCGTTGGCGCAGCTTTCGGCGGTCATCACAACCTCGGCCCCAAAGCTGCGGGCATGGTCGGCAATCCGGTCGTCATCGGTGGCCACCACAACGCGATCCGCGCCTTGCACAGCCATTGCCGCGCGCCAGCTGCGCTCGATCAGGCTACGCGCGACACCGGACGCCCCGGTAAGCGTCGCGAGAGGTTTGCCGGGGTAGCGGCTGGATTTATAGCGGGCGGGAATCACAATAAGGACTGACATGTCCTCACAATAGCTGCGTATACTGCCGAGTGCGATGCTAAATTATGCGGCGTCCGCCATCGATATGCACAGCTCGGTTTCACCGATTGCCTTTTGCAGGCGATCCAAATCCGCCTGTGAGGGCGTAGCGTGTTCGCAATGCAGCGCTAGAGTCGCGAGGCGGATGAAGCCAAGCGAACGCGATGCGCCTTTCACACCGTGCGCCGTCATTCTCCAGTCCGTCGTAGAGTTGGTGTCGATTGCTTGTTGAAGTTGTTCAATGTATAATTTTGATTGATCGAAGAACAGTGTAAAAAGTTCTTCCTGTAACGCTTTATTGCTCATCGTATTCTCATTAAGAATATCGCGATCCAGCAATGGTTCTTCATATGAATGCATAGCGTCCTCCGTTAGGGACTAAACTACGCTGTCAATGTTTATACTGAATTAGGTACGGAATACGAAATTTAACTGATTTAGAGAAATGTGAAAACATATTACGACTTGGAGATCGCCATAAAACAAAAGAATACTGCGTAGTGCGTGATTCAAAAACTACGCAGAACGCTGTAGTGCCCTAAGTTCTGATGAGTGACAGTTGCGTTACATCAGTTGTCTTTGCCATAAAGCAGGCGGCGCAGCTGGCCAGATAGAAATTCCACAAGCGCCGGAACCTGTCATCAAAGCCGAGCGGGCTGATTTCGTCCCAACGGTCATTGAATACGACCGACCAGCGCCGCAGAGTTTCGGAGTAACTGTCGCCGAATTCAATCGACGTTGACCATTGCAGTCCCGCGCGATCTGTCTGCTCGCGCAGCGCTTCGCGTGAGGGCAGCATCCCTCCGGGAAAAATATGCTTTTGCACGAAATCAACGTTGCGTCGGTAACTTGGGAACAGGTGGTCGGCAATGGTGATTATTTGCAGGTTCGCCGTGCCGCCGGGTTTCAGACGCTCACGCAAGGTGTTGAAGTAGACCGGCCAGTATTTCTCGCCGACCGCTTCAAACATTTCGATGGAGGCGATGTGGTCAAACTGTCCCTCTTGCTCGCGGTAGTCGCGCAGTTCCAGAGAGACACGCTCGTTCAGACCCGCCTCGAAAATCCGTTTTTGAGCGTAATCAAGTTGCGCTGGCGAGATCGTGATGCCTTTGACTTTCGCTCCGCGATTGGCGGCGGCAAATTCGGCGAACCCGCCCCAGCCGCACCCGACTTCCAGCACAGTTTCGTCGGGCTGCACATGCAGCGCATCGCAAATCGCCGCGTATTTGTTGTCCTGTCCGGTCTCCAGGGATTCGTCCGGTTGGGTGAAGAGGGCGGAGGAATAGGTCATGCTGCCGTCAAGCCATGTCTCGTAGAACGCATTGCCGAGATCGTAATGCGCCATGATATTCTTGCGCGATCCTTTTTGCGAATTGCGGCGCATCCAATGACGCGCGCGCTCCACCAGCCGGGCAATGCGCGACATCGACAGGTCGCGTGCCATCTCCTCATTGTTCAACAGCGCCACATCAAGCACAGCGTGCAAGTCGGGCGTGGACCACCAACCATCGACATAGGCTTCGGCGAAACCAATATCCGCGCCGTCCTTGATCGTCCGTCCCCATGTGCGATTGTCGTGACATACGACAACGCCGCGAGGGCCGGGATTAGCGCCTTCCGCTCTGAACCACCGTCCGTCCGGCAGCTGAATATCCATCATTCCGTGTTCGATGGACTGGACTGTCTTGAATACCATTCCGAACCAGCGCGGGAGGTCATTCACCCCGTCAAGGGACGTGATCGGGCTTGCAGGTGAGGTCATGGGAGCTGGTCCTTAAGGCGAAGCGTGTCAATGCAGCACAACATCTGGCGTGGCGGCTGGTTTCGTCAACTATTGTTTCGGATAGCGACCCTTTGCGCCCGGATGACGGTAAAAATGTGCCCCTTTAAGGCGCAGGCGCACGGCTTCCCAGTAAATCCCGATAATGATTTTGAATGTCATGAAGGGGATCGACCTTACCGCTGACCAGATTGTCCTATCATCGAGGGGGCAACGATAGGCGTTCTCCGTCGCAATCAAGGTCAGATCCCCTTCATTATCTAAACGTATGCGAACGGAAAAAGTTTCATCACGCGTATCGAGTGTAAAGCTGTAGCGCTGATCCGCGTCGATAAACGGCGAGACATAGAAGTTCTTCTCCGCCTCATGGCGGTAGGGTGGCGTGTCACCTGTCAGGTCGAAAGCGTAATGACTTATATCCGTATCGGTGTTGCGGACCTCGTACAGCACACAGCGCGGTTTGCCCGCCGCATCGCATCCGATATAGGCGGAAAGCGGGTTGAACGTATATCCGAACAAGCGCGGAAACGTGTAGAGAAACACATGCGCCGGGGCTGTGATCCCGTCTGCCGCCAGCCGGGCATCGACCCAAGCGCGCAGCGCGCTGCCGTCGCGGGGGCCGTGGTCGCGATCATACAGCGAGAGCAGATTGAACCGGTTATGCGAGAGCCAGCGCAGCCCCGCCGCCGTCTCGTCAATCCTATCGAGGTCAAGCCACAGCCGGAACACCCGATACCGGAATTGATGCCTGCGTTTGCCATCGGGCAGGCGGCGCAAATGCATCACGCTTGCACGGTAGAGGGCGGGAGCAAGGCTCATTCAGCGGCGACTCGGCTCAGGTTCATAGGTTCGCCAACATCTTTGGCCCAGTCAGGCCGCGACCCCAGCGCATTGGCCACCCGAACGGCCGAGCGCAAGCCGTCCTCGTGGAAGCCAAAACCCAGCCATGCCCCAGTATGCCAGATGCCGCCCCGGCCCTGCACCGCATCAAACGCTTCTTGCGCCGCGAATGCGGCCTGGTCGAAAAACGGATGTGCGTAGGAATGCTCGGAGAAAACCGTGTCCTCTTCAGGTTCGCGATGCGGGTTGAGGGTCACGAATAACGGCGTCTCGTTATCGATATTCTGCAATCGGTTCATCCAATAGGTCAGACTTGCGCCCGTATCCTCGACACCGTCGCCCATGAAGGTATTCCAGCTCGACCAAGCCTTGCGCCGCTTCGGCATCAGCGAGGCGTCGCGGTGGAGAACGGCACGGTTCGGTATAAAACGCACCGCCGCCAGCAGGGCGCGGGTTTGCTCGTCGGCTTCGGGGCGCATCGCGAGCGCTTCGTCTGAATGGGTGGCGATAACGACCTGATCGAACGTCTCAACCGCGCCGCCCTGCACGGCGACTTTGACTTTGCCGCCGACGCTGTGAACCGAAGTGACGGCTGTGTTCAAACGCACCCGACTGCCCAGCGTTGCCGCGACCTTGGCAACATAGGCTTGCGAGCCACCCGTGACCGTGCGCCATTGCACGGCATCGTCGAGTCCAGCGAAAAGATCGTGGTTTTCATAAAACGCAAACAGGCTGCGCGCGGGAAAAGCGGCAATGTCATCGCTGCGCGTCGACCAGATCGCCCCGGCCATCGGGTACAGATACAGCCGCTTGAAGTGCTTGTCATACCCGTTCCGGCTCAGCCATGAATCGATGGTTTCATCATCCAACTCGCCGGAATCAAGCGCCGCCTTGGCCTCCCGATTGAACCGCAGCACGGCCCGCATGGTGCGCACGAAGCTGGGCCGCAGGATGTTGCTGCGCTGGGCAAAGATTTTGTCCAGATTATCCGCCGCCCATTCCGTCTTGCCGCCGTCAATACAAAAGCTCAGCGACATATCCGACCATTCGGTCTCAACGGCCAGATGCTCAAAGAACGCGGTCAGGTTGGGGTAGGTTTTCTCGTTATAGACGATAAATCCGGTATCGACGTTGATCGCGCGGGCCTCTGCTCCCATCGGATAGTCGATCTGCACGGTATTGGCATGGCCGCCCAGCCGATCCGCTTTCTCGAAAACCGTCACATCGTTTTTGTCCTTCAACGCCATCGCCGCGCCGAGGCCGGAAATGCCCGAACCGATTACCGCTATTTTCATGTCTGTCGCCCCTGATCGCGCGTGTTAACCGCGCTTGTCCTTCATATCGCTATAAGCCGCCAGCGCCCGTTTGCGCCCCTCCGCAAGATCAACGATGGGGGCGGGATATGGCTGGGATATGGCCATGTTCCATGAATTTGGGATCGCGGCGAAGAAATCTTCCGCCTCATGTGCGGGAGTGCCGCGCATTTTCTCACCCAGCCAGCGCCGGACATAGATCCCCTTCGGATCGAATTTTTCCCGCTGCGTATCGGGGTTGAATATTCTGAAGAAAGGCGAGGCATCCGGTCCCGACCCCGCCGCCCATTGCCAACCCATCGCGTTTGAAGCCGGGTCCCAATCCACCAGCGTCTCCCGAAACCAGCGTTCGCCGACGGTCCAATGGGTCATCAGATGCTTGGTCAGCAGGCTCGCGGTCAGCATCCGCATCCGGTTGTGCATATAGCCGGTGGTGTAAAGCTCGCGCATGGCGGCGTCGATGGCTGTGATTCCGGTCATTCCCCGCCGCCAGCGTTCAGCGTCCTCATTATCCCCGCGCCAGTCAAAGGCGTCCCAATCCTCGCGCCAGTTTTTCTCCGGCAGGGCGGGGTAGTGATGCAGCAGATGGTAAGCGAACTCGCGCCAGACAAGTTCCTGCAAATAAACGCGCGGCCCGTCCTGACTGGTATCGGCCGCCGCCTGTACCCGATGCCAGACGCTCAGCGGTGAAATCTCACCCCATGCGAAATTCTCGGACAGGCGCGACGTGCCAATCACTGCCGGACGGTCGCGATCATCGTTATAGCGGCTGATCTTTTCGAGGAAATCCTCCAGCCGTGCCCCGGCAACAGCCTCGCCAACGCCCGAATATTTCGCCACGATTTCCCCGCCGCGATTCATCGCGCGCTCAAGCTGCCAATCGTCCAGCACGTCGGATTCGGGCCATGCCTCCGGGACGGGAATTTTCGAGGGTGCGGCCAGCGGGTCGCGGAAATCGGCCTTGTCGAAACAGGTATTCTTAAACGGCGTATACACCCGATACGGCCCGCCCGTCTTCGTCTCAATCGTCCACGGTTCGAACAGCAGGTGGGTATTGACGCTGACCGCGCCGATCCCGTCCTCTTTCAGGCCGGCTTTCACCGCCGTATCGCGGGCCTTGGCCGGGGCATCATAGTGCCGTCCCCAGACCACCCGCGCCGCCCCCGCCTCGCTGATAACCTCGCGCAGCACATCCAACGCCCCGCCCCGGCGCAGGATGATCCGGCTGTCCAGACCGCCCAGTGTGTCACCAAAAACCCTGATCGCCTGATGCAGCCGCCATTTCGGAGCGGCGCCCAGCTGCTCCTCGGTTTCCGGATCGAGAATAAACAGCGGAATAACCGGCCCGCCCCCATTGAGCGCCTCGCGCAGAGCCGGATTATCGGCGAGGCGGAAATCCTTGCGAATCCACCAAATCGTCACTGCCGCCATGCCCTGAACCCTCCCGTTATCTCACCGGAGTTAGCACTGCGGAGTCAGATGACCAGCCCTTGCAAACAGCGCGCGCCCGTTATGGCTGCGGCGCTCGCGGGTGCAGATAGTCGGTGTAAACCCCTGCAAACCCTGCCTTACGCAATGCGTCGGCCCCGGCGGGCGTATTGACAATGCTCCAGGGGGTTGAGTCGACAAATCTGTGCCCGTAAACGGAGACGCCGAGCCGTTTGAACGCTGCCAATCTGTCCGGTGTGCCTGTCTCCAACGGGATGGTCAGGGCGAAAAGAGTGTTTTTCCCTGCCAAATCAAGCAGTTCCTCATGTGTCAGGCGCGCTTTGTAGTTGGTGAAAATGATGTCTTCAAAGCCCAATGCACGAACGGCCTGATAATTTCGGGGGTCATAAATCTGCGGAATAAAGCGCACGGCGAGCGGCCCTGCCATATCCCGCAATTTTCTGAGGTTTTCGACATTCCCGCTCTTAATATCGGTCACGATTCGCGGGTCCGGATTTTGGCCCATCCAGGCCACCAGATCCGGTGCGCTCAGCATCGTCAGACCGTGTCGCGTTGGAATCTCTTTGAATTCATTCGCATTTTTTACTTTAGCCGCGCCGGGCAGCGCCATCATCTGAGCCACCGAAGACGGCTCGAAATATTGCTTGTACGTCCTGCCCCAATCATGGATCAGCACCAGCTCACCCGATTTTGTGGCCGAAAAATCCACTTCGATCAGGCTGTGACCCGACCGGGCCGAGCGATTTAGGGCTTCGAGGCTGTTGCTATACATGCCGGCTTCCAGCCCGCCCCCGGCATGGGCGATCAATCCCAAATCATTATAGGCTACAAAATCAAAGACTTGCCCGTGTTGGTCCTCGCCGCGCGATGAAACGATAACCAATCCGGACAGCGCCATCAGCAAAACGCAGAGCAGCAGTTTCACTCTCATCGGCTTTCTCCCGCAGCGGCCCGACCCGTCAGCAGTTTCCGGGCGGCCCACCATCCGAACAACGCCACGGGGATCGCGAAAACGCCATCGACGGCGTAGTGCCAGCCCAAAATGAACGACGCGCACAGGATTATCAGGAAAAACAACACCGAAATCCCCAGCAAAACCCGGTTTCCCCGCGCCAGCAGGATCAGCAAAAACGAGGTCGCGCAGTGCATACTGGGCATGGCCGAAATCCCGCCCAAGCCCAGACCGGGGCTTTCGTAAACCGCCCAGAGCAGCCGCTGATAATCGAGCGCGCGCAGGGCTTCTATGCTATGGATCGCCTCCAGCCGTATGAATTGCGCGGCATAAACATCCGGCAATCCCGTCACATCGGCATAGTAGCACGGCCCCGCCGAGGCGAAGACCACGGCCAGCAGATTGCCGCCGATAAACCATGTCAGAATCAGCGCCACAGGAAAGCGCAGCCGGACATCGGCCGGGCCTGTTTTGCGCAGAAACGCATAGATAAACGCTGAAACCATGATCGGCGCCCACACATCGTAGAGCGTGTCGATGGCGCGCAAAAGGCCGGGGCGGTCATAGATCCAGGCGAAAACCGTCCAAGGATCGCGCCCCAGAAACAGCGCCCGATCCATCCGCATAAACGCCTCGTCCCAGCCGAACGTGGTCAGTTCCGGAATGCGCGTCTTGATCGTCGCGTAGGCGAACATGAACGAGAAGAATCCGACAAACCCGATTGCCAGTGAAGCGGTTGTTTTTGCTATGTAATATGAGCTAAGCACCCCCGATTTTCGCACATACTCAGTGATCGGCATATCGCCCGATTTGATCGTCACCCAAGCGGGGTAGGCCAGCACAAGCGCGATGAAGAAGAATTTCGCATTTTTGAGCGCATAGTCGAAATACGCTTGCGCCGTGGACAGCGGGCTGTGGCTGGTATCGGGAAAAACCGCCGCCATCACCAGCGCGAGCATCACGTATGCCGCGACCAGCCCGCCGAACACGAAAAACCCGCGCCGCTCATCCGCGTCAAACAGCGTCAATCGCGCTGAAAGCGGCAGTGTTGGCGTGCTTGTCCGCGACATATCGGGCCTCCAAATTTGACCGGATTTTGCAGCGGATTGCTTAATTTTCGATGAGGCGCACGAAGGCGCTACCCGCCAAAGGCAGGGCAGGCTATAGCGATTTCGAGAAAGGTGGAAACACCTTGCGACTCGGAAATCGCGAAAAAACAAGACACTACAGTATCCGTTATGCGCAAGCATGATTATTTGTCCACTCGCGGTTATCTCTGACGAGTGCATTAGCGAGTGTAATGAGTTTACGCATAGCGGCTGTGATTGCGACTTTGGGCGGTTTTCCCGCTTTGATGTGACGATCATATTGTTGTTTGAGATCGGGGTTAAA
>CALDZQ010000227.1 GCA_937944035.1 uncultured Neomegalonema sp.
CCGGGCGGCGTGAAGCGATGGCTGTGCATCTGTCGGCCGCGCTGAAAGACTACATTGTGCGCATCGTAACCGCAACACGGCGCGATGGCGGGGTGGCGGAAATCGCCGATATGGTCGAACATCCGGTGTCTCCGCGCGGGACTTTGGCGCTGGCAAGCGCTGCAAAATCAAGGGCTTATCTGAGGGGGCGTGACTTTGCATTGCCGGAGGATGTGTCGGAACTGGCAGGGGACGCACTGGCGCACCGGGTGGTGCTGAAATGGCGGGCATCGGCGGATGGCGAGACGGCGCGGGGACTGATCGCCAAGGTATTAAAAGCGGTTGAGCCGTTATAGTTATGGATGCACTTAAGTCTCCCGGTGTTACCGTTGATATTGAAGCGCTTTTGGGCTTACGCTACCTCTCGCGGCGGCTGGCCGAACCGCAGATGTCGGCCAATTCCCTGCCCGGCGGATTGGTCAATAAACGGCGGGGCAGGGGGCTGGAAGCCGCAGAAATCCGCCATTTCGTCGAGGGTGACGATGTGCGGTTGATCGACCGAAACGTCACTGCACGGACGGGTGAGCTGCATGTGCGAACTGTCCATGACGAGCGGGACCAAACGGTGCTGTTAATGGCGGATTTCCGGCCTTCCATGCTGTGGGGGACGCGGCGGGCCTTTCGCTCGGTAGCAGCGGCCGAGGCGTTAAGCCTGATCGGCTGGCGGGTGGTCGAGAATGGCGGGCGCGTAGCGTTGCTGGCTTTCGGGGGCTTTGAGCCTGTTGTCGTACCGCCCAGAGGCCGCGAACGGGGCATGGTGGCCGTAATTGGCGGGCTGGCTGCGGCGCATAGCGCGGCACTGGCGGCGGGTGGCGAGCCTGTGCCTGAGAATGCCCTGACGCGCGCGCTCGAAATGGCGGGACGGATTTGTCCATCAGGATCAACCGTTTATATCGCTTCGTGTTTGGAGGACCAGGGCGCAGGGTATGAGCTTGCAATACGGGCGCTGAACCAGCGCTGTCCTGTCAACGTTTTGCGGATGACGGATGCCTTTGAACTGGCGGCTCCGGGCGGTTTTTATCCTTTCCAAAGCGAAGGCGGGACGCGGCGTTCAGCACGCTTATCGAGGAATACGACTGTGGGCGGCGAAGATCTCGACACGTTGAATTCATGGAAAATCAACGGCTTGACGGTGAATGCCTCATTGCCACCAGAAGTGATGGCCGGCGAGATCGGGGCGCTTTATGTCTGATGTGGAGCAAGCGCTGAACGGGTTGATCGATATTCGTGAACCGATGCGCAATAGCGTGGAGCAAGTCGCTGAATTACTTATCGCTTTCGGATTGGGGTTGGTGATTGCACTGCTGATTGTCGGGGTTGTACGGGTGCTGGCGATACGCCCTGTGGCGCATGAAATGACCTATTCCCAGCGTATTGAAGTGGCCGCCGAACTGCCGCCTGATAAGCGCCTTGTAGCGCTTGCTGCGGTCTATCGGGAGGCGCGCGCGGCGCGAGGTGGTGAGCCTATGCTTGAGGCGGAGGGCTTGCAGGAGGCGCTGTATCGGCCTGCTGCGTCGTTCGATGTGGAGCGGTTTGAAGCTGCCTTGAACGGGCTTGTAGCGCGGGAACGGGCCTGAAGAATGTGGGGACTGGCTGATCCTTGGTTTTTAGTCCTTTTGCCGCTTCCCCTGCTTGTGATGATGATGCGTGGTCGTGGGCATGAGGGTGGAGATGCGCTGATCGTACCGGATGCCATCGGTGTGCGGCTCTCCGGTGTATCCGGTGGCGGCGGCGGTGCGGAGAGAACGCGGTATCTGCCGCTGTTGATCTGGGTGCTGCTGGTTCTGGCGTTGGCCGGGCCGCGCAAGGTGATCCCCAGTCTCGCCGCACCGACAACGGGACGCGAGATTGTGCTGGCACTCGATCTGTCTGGTAGTATGGTTCGAAAAGATTTTTCTATCGATAATCAGACTGTTACGCGGCTTAGCGCGGTCAAGCATGTGGCGACAGAGTTCATCAAAAAACGGGCCGGTGATCGGGTTGCGTTGGTGCTATTCGGCTCGCAAGCCTATTTCGGCACACCGCAAACCTACGATGTTAACGCCGTTGCGCAAGCAATTGATGCGGCGGCAATCGGGGTTTCTGGTCGTGCAACGGCGATCAGCGAAGCACTCGGCCTGTCCGTCAAGCGATTGTCGCAGTCTGAAGCAGCATCTAAAGTTATCGTGTTGCTTTCTGATGGTGTCAATAATTCCGGCCCTGTGCGGCCTCGCGATGCGGCAAAACTGGCGAGAGATCACGGGATTCGCGTCCATACAATCGCTATGGGCGACAAGGATTACGACCCTGCCACACGCGCAAGGGATGCGGTGGATACTGCCACACTGGCGGCGATAGCGGATATAAGCGGCGGTGAAAGCTATCGGATTCGCACCACTGACGAATTGCAGCAGGTTGCCGACGCGATCGACAAACTCGAAGGCAATGATGCAGATGGTCCCGCCGCAGAACTCTACCGTGATTTCTGGTCGTGGCCCGCCGGTGCAGGGTTTCTCTTGCTGCTTGGTATGATGGCCGAATTTGGTCGGGGAAGGAAATGAGCGCGTTGTGGGACATGGAGTTGCTGCGCCCCTATTGGTTGCTTGCTTTGCCTGTCGTATTGGTGCTGGGCATTCTCTCAGCACGTAAGGCGCGTAATCTGGGCGCTTGGGAAAGTGCTGTTGATCCGGCGCTGATGCAGGCAATGCGGGCGATGGGGCGGGTTGTTAAGGGAAGTGGTGCGCGTAATTGGTGGCCGGTCCTTGCAGCTGGCGGGGTTGCGTTGGCGCTTACGGGGCCAGCGCTTGAGGTTCGTAACAGTAAAGGTTTCCGCAATCTCGATGGCATCATTGTCGTTTTCGATATGTCGCGCTCCATGACCCAAAACGCGCAGTTTCCGGAGGCCGTCGTGGCAACGCGCACACTCGCTGCTGTGGCCGGATCGCGGCAGATCGGCCTCGTCGTCTTTGCGAACGACGCTTATCTCGGCAGTGCCATGACTTCTGACAGCAAGGCGTTGGGGTCTATGATGGCACTGCTGACGCCGCAAACCGCGCCCGATGAAGGCAGTCGTCCGGAGCGGGGCTTGGCGCTTGCGCGTGAGATGCTTGCAAAAGCGGAGATTAAGTTCGCAGACATTGTTCTTGTCACAGATGGCGGTGGTATCGGGGCGGATACGGTGGCGGAGGTGCGAAAGGCGGCGGATGCGGGTATGCATGTTTCGGCACTTTATGTCCGCAGTGAAAACGGAGGGAATATCAATGCCGTGCGGGCTTTGGCAAAAGCTGGTGGTGGTGCGTTCGCTGAACTTACAGACCCCTTTCCGGTGGCCGATACGTTGCGGGATCGGGTGGTCACGCGGCTTGCCGAGACGGATTACGCGTTGATCCAGTGGCGTGACTACGGGCGATACCTGCTGCTTTTGGCCCTCGTGCCACTGTTGATGTTCTTTCGGGGGGGAAGGGCGTGAGAATGCTGTTTCTCGCTGTAGCCGCTGTTGCTGTACTTGTCGGTGCGACGCTGATGGATGGCAAAGCGGCATTCGGGCGGCTTGCTTTGCGTTTCGGATTGCCTGAAGTCGCGCTTCCGATGCTGCGAGAGGATGAATGGAGTGGCGTTGCGGCGTACCGTGCGGGCGATTTCGATGCGGCTGCGGCTTTCTTCGTAAAGGCAGGCGAGCCGGGCGCTTTCAACCGGGGCAATGCCCACGCGATGGCGGGATCATACGCTGCGGCGCTGGTTGCCTATGATGCCGTAATCACCCTCAACCCTGAGGATAGTGCCGCGCGCATCAACTCAGACATTGTGACGGAGCTTTATGCCGGGACAAAACTCGAAGGCGTGCCACTGCGCTTCAAGCGCAAAGAGCGTGAGGGCGAAACGGTTGCAGCGCCCGTGGCCCAAGGAGGCGCGCGGGCGCAGGGGCAGGGCGATGATGCCACAAACACCGGCACGTCGTTTGACATGCCCGCTATTCTGAGCAGCGGAGTCAGGCGTGTGCCGAAAATTTTCGACGACAAATACATCGCGGCCAATGACCGCTGGTTGAGTAGTATGCAGGACGAGCCGGGTGTATATCTGCGCGCGCGCCTCGCTGAGGAGAAAAAGCAGCGCGACGCGGCGGGGGTTTCTCCAGTCGAGGAGGTGGGCGCATGGTAAGGCATTGGTTTTTAATAGCTTTATCCCTTCTCTCTTCATCGGTAGCACACGCGGAGATGGTGATTGAACCGGGCGACATCCGCCTGATCGTTGAGATTGAGGAGCGGAAAGCCCCGCCGATCCAAGACGAAATGTTGCTGATCGTCATCCGGGGTTTTTACAAAATTCCCATCACGCTTGAATCGCTTAAACAGCCGGAACTCAAGGGTTTCGGCTGGATGCAGCTGGGTGAGGATAACTGGATCGCGGGGACCGAACGGGGCCAGCGTGTGCTGGAATTTGAGCGGTATATGGCGCTTTTTCCGGAGAAAAGCGGGCCGATCACCATCGCTCCGTTCACGCATGAATTCACGCTCAGCGAGCCGGACGGGACGCGGTTTGCGTACAGTGTCGAGTCGGAGCCTGTGGAAATCACGGTCGCGCCCAGGCCCGATTCTGATGCCGCGTGGCTGCCTGCGCGTAAGCTTGAGGTGCGGGATGACTGGAGTAATGCGCCGGAACGCCTGCCTGACGGGGGCAGTGCGCTGCGGAAGATGATGATAACGGTGGAGGGGGCGCTGCCGGAATTGGTCCCTGAAATGCCGGAATTGACCGGTGCGGGGGTGTTTATTTTTCCGCATCCGGAGCATCGTGTCACCGAATTGCGGCAGTGGGGGCCGATCACGCGGGTGTATTGGCGGTGGAGCATCAGGCCGGAGCAGGGGGGTAGCGGCTACGTTAACCCACTGAAATTAAACTACTTTGACGCCATCACCCGCGAGGATAAATCGATCACATTCTCGGCCCAGCGGGTCGCATATGCTACCGCCGCCGCCACTCCGCCGCAGGAGAATCGCACCGCCGAAACCCCGCAATTCCGCGCTTCCCGTGAGAATCCGCTGGCCGCCGCCGCCGCTGCCCTCACCCCGTTCGCGCCGTTTCTGGGCCTGCTTGCGGGACTGCTGGCACTGCCCAAAACCCGCAGTTTCCGTGGGTTTGAGAGCCTGCGCGCCGCCCTCTACCGCCTGACAGGAACCCCCGCCGAGCGCGCCCTGAAACATGCGGTGAGGGCGGGGGATGCGGCCATGACCCGCCACAGGGCGCGGGCGCTGATCGCGACGGATATTGACCGCGTCGCTTACTCAAAAACTGATGCAAATCAAGAGTTTAGCGGCATATTCACCCCCCTCGACCGCGCCATATACGCCCGATCCGGCCCCGCCGCCAACCTGCGGATATTCTACAAAAACTTCCGCAAATCCCGCGCCGCCCTCTTGCGCAAAGCCCCGTAATCCGCAGGTTTCAGCGCCTCCGCCACAGAAAACCGCGCACCGGAACAAAAATCCCGTTGCCGTGCGGTGAAATCGTCGTTATTGACACTTCGCGGGCCGCTTTAGCTCAGATGGTAGAGCACATCATTCGTAATGATGGGGTCGGAGGTTCGAGTCCTCTAAGCGGCACCACTTTCAGGTTGAGCCACGACCCGCACCATCCACCATAACGCGCAGTCCAGTGCCAGTTCACACACATTTCAGCGCCGGAACAGTGCCATTCCCGCGCCGCCCGCGTCACAAATGCGCCCCAACGCGTGACCAACACCCGCAAAACACCCGAAACTTCGCCTATTGCGGGCGTCCATCGATAATGCGTATCTGTTAACCACGAACAGCAATCAGGATTCGCATCACGGGAGCGCGGAAAAAAATGACAGACGCCGCGACGGTCGAAACGTTTATCATCCGGTGGAAAAACAGCGCGGCGAACGAGCGGGCAAATTCCCAAACCTTTCTCACCGAGTTGTGTGACATCATCGGCGTCGATCGTCCGGATGGATCGGGTGCGTCCGATGCGCACAACGATTACGTGTTCGAGCGCACGGTACACGAAAAATCCGCCGACAAGCCGTCCGCCGCCCGCTTCATCGATCTGTACAAGAAAGACTGCTTCGTGCTGGAGGCAAAGCAGGGTGCGGATACCAAAACCAAACCCGCCGATCCGGCACAGCTTGCGATGCTGGATAATGCCCCGGTCCAGACGCGCACGGGCCACGGTGTCAGGGGCACGGCCACATGGGCGGCGGCGATGTTGTCCGCGCGGGGGCAGGCGGAACAATACGCAAAGGCGCTGCCCGAATGGCCGCCGTTTCTGATTATCGTCGATATTGGTCATGTGATCGAGCTGTGGGCGGATTTCTCGCGGTCGGGCAAGAATTACGCGCATTATCCGGATGCCTCGCGCTTTCGCATCACCATCGACCAACTTGCCGATCCGGCCATCCGCACCCTGCTGCGCACGGTGTGGACCGACCCGATGGCGCTGGACCCCGCGCGCATCACGGCAAAGGTCACGCGCAAGATCGCGGGCCACCTCGCCGCCCTGGGCCAATCGTTCGAGCGGGATAAACACCCGTCAGAGGTGGTCGCCAAATTCCTCATGCGCGCGTTGTTCACGATGTTTGCGGAGGATGTGCAGCTGATCCCGAAGGGCAGCTTTACGGACCTGCTTAAATCCGTGCGCGGACAGCCGCAGAACTTCAAACCGATGGTTGAGGAGTTGTGGGCAAAGATGAACACGGGCGGCTTCTCCACGTCCCTGCGCCATGATCTGCTGCGATTCAACGGGGGGTTGTTCAAGGAATGTGACGCGCTGCCCGTGCGGCCTGAACAGCTTGGCTTGCTGATCGAGGCGGCGGAGGCCGACTGGCGCGATGTCGAACCCGCCATCTTCGGAACCCTGCTGGAGCGCGCGCTGAACAAGCGCGACCGTCACAAGCTGGGCGCGCATTACACCCCCCGCGCCTATGTTGAGCGGCTGGTGCATCCGGCGCTGATACGGCCGCTGCGCGATGACTGGGATAACGTCAAAACCCAGGCTGAAACCTACTTCACGCGCGGCGATGAAAAGAAAGCCCGCGCTGCCGTCAAAACCTTTCACGACCGGCTGTGCAACACCCGCGTTCTGGACCCCGCCTGCGGGTCCGGCAACTTCCTCTACGTCGCGATGGAGCATATGAAGCGGCTGGAGGGTGAAGTCACCGACCTGCTGGCCGAGATGGGCGAAAAGCAGATCGGCCTGATGCTGGAGGATGCGACCGTCGATCCGCACCAATTCCTCGGCATAGAGCTGAACCCCTGGGCCGCCAGCGTGGCCGAGCTGGTGCTGTGGATCGGCTATCTGCAATGGCATTACCGCACCTATGGCAAGGCCGCGCCGTCCGAGCCTGTGTTGCGCGATTTCAGGAATATCGAGAACCGCGACGCCGTGCTGGATTATGACGCCGCGCTCACCACCCCGCGTGTGGATGAGGGCGGCAACCCCGTCACCGTCTGGGATGGCCGCACGACAAAGACGCATCCGGTCACGGGCGAGGAAGTCCCCGACGGAACCGCCCGCATTCCGGTGTTGGACTACGCAAAGCCTAAGCCCGCCAAATGGCCCGAAGCCGAGTTCATCATCGGCAACCCGCCGTTTATCGGCGCAAAATACCTGCGCGATGCGTTGGGGTCCGGCTATGTCGAGGCGCTGTGGAAAGCCTATCCGAAGATGCCGCAATCGGCGGATTTGGTCATGTTCTGGTGGCATAAGGCGGCGCTGGTCACGCGCGCCTATGATGCCAAACAGGGCAAAGGCACACGCCGCTTCGGTTTTATCACCACCAACTCCCTGCGCCAGACCTTTAACCGCCGCGTCCTCGCCGAGCATATGGAGGGCAAGAAAGCCCTCTCAATCCTGTTCGCCATCCCCGATCACCCGTGGGTTGATGCAAATGATGGTGCAGCAGTCCGTGTTGCTATGACTGTAGCAGAGGTTGGAGAAAGCACAGGTTTACTTCAATCCATTGTTAAAGAGACAAAGATTGAGGGTGCAAGTATCGGATATGATGTGGTGCTAACTGAATCTGATGGGAAAATTCGTTCTAACCTCCGTATTGGAGCAAATCTCAGTGATTGCATTGAGCTAAAAAGCAACGATAGCCTGGCCACGCCGGGCGTAAAGCTTCATGGGTCAGGGTTCATAATCACTAGAGAAAAAGCTAAATCACTGGGTTTGGGAAAAGTTCATAATACTGAGCAGCATATTCGATCCTACATCAATGGACGGGATCTTATGCAGGTTTCACGAAATGTAATGGTAATTGACTTATTTAGCCTTGAGGAAAAAGAAGTTTTAGAAAAATTTCCAGCAATATATCAACACCTTATTGAAGCTGTAAAACCTGAAAGGGATATAAAGCTTGGTAGTGGACCTGACGGAGATTCTTATGCAAAATTTTGGTGGCTTCATGGGAAGTCGCGCCCAACAATGAGGAAGGCGTTGAATGGTTTACCAAGATATATTGGTACACCCGCGACTTCTAAGCATAGGATTTTTTGTTTCTTTCCATATGAAACATTGGCTGACGACGCGATTATTAGTATAGCTTTTGATAGTAGTGATTACCTTTCAATATTATCGTCCAACTATCATGTAGTTTGGGCATTGGCGCAAGGTGGAAAGCTAGGGCCAACACCCCGCTACAACAAAACCCGCTGCTTCGATCCCTTCCCTTTCCCCGATGCCACGGATGCCCAAAAACAAACCCTGCGCGAGCTGGGTGAGCAACTCGACGCGCATCGCAAGGCGCGGCAGGCGGCGCATCCGAAGCTGACCCTCACCCAAATGTATAACGTGCTCGAACTGCTCCGCGCCGAAACGCCCATTGAGGGCAAGGACCGCCAGATTTACGATGACGGCCAGATCGGCATATTGAAAGACCTGCACGACCGCATCGACGCGGCCACCGCCGACGCCTACGGCTGGCCCGTTGACCTGTCCGACGAACAAATCCTCGAAAACCTCGTCGCCCTCAACAAGGAACGCGCCGCCGAGGAAGCGCGCGGCCACATCCGCTGGCTCCGCCCCGACTATCAAAACCCCGAAGGCAAGGGCGCAACCGACACCACCGCCCA
>CALDZQ010000228.1 GCA_937944035.1 uncultured Neomegalonema sp.
GATGACTTTTACCCGATCCGCATGACCGGCCAGTGCCTCGTCGATCGCGTTATCGACCACCTCGTAGACCATGTGATGCAGGCCGGAGCCGTCATCAGTGTCGCCGATATACATGCCGGGCCGCTTGCGCACAGCCTCCAACCCGCGCAGCACCTTGATGCTGTCCGCGCCATAATCGGCTTCGTTGATTTCCGGCTTTGCATTGTCGCTCATGGTCATTTGCCTCGGTCGCTTTGGTCGTGGTTTCCCGTATTTGAAATACGAGTAGGTCAGTAAGGTACGGTCACAATCTCTAACACGCTTGTCGAGCCACGAACATGATTAAAGCCTTCAATTTCATAGAAGATTTTTTTCTTTCATCCAGCAATCGAGGGTTCGCAATAAGCGTTCAATTTTTTGATTATGAAAATAAATTCCCTTGCCAAGGTTGGTCCAAAATACATTAAAGTTTTTCGTTAACATGCACTTCTTTGATAATGATTTCTACCATTCTCAGTGTGTTATTTGCTTTCAAAAAATAATAAAATCCGAATAAAGCAAAGTAAAATGCGAAAGCGCCTATGAATGGTTGGATAAATATCCCAAGCAAAATTTGCCAAAGTGCATTCGAAAAATTAGCAGAGGCTGAAACCAATGCGCTCGTGAGTGCAATGTTGCGACTTTTTTCTGAAAAAATATCTTGTATTAAAGAATCTTGGTGTTTTTTTCGGTTTCGTTTGAATTCATTAGCTGCACGATTTGCAATACCTGTTAAATAAAGGGTTGTGCTTATTATTATACTTGCAACCAGACTGGCAACTACTCCTTGCCAGAATGCTGGGACACTTTTCCAAAACTCTAACATTCAAAAATTCGCCTAACCCGCCACAATCAACGCCCCCGCACCGATCATCACGCTGCCCGTTCCGATATTTACATTACGGATGGCGCTTTCATTGCGCAAGAGTTGACCCGCTTTCGCCGCCGCTGCCGCGTAGGCGCAGTCGGAAGCGAAGCCGATGGGGAGGGTGACGCAGAGGATGGCGACGGCATCCCATACACCGAGCGCGCTCATATCGAAGAAGCCGGGGAAGATCGCCATGTAAAAGAGGGCGGCTTTGGGGTTGCCGAGGTTGATGAGTGCGCCGACCCAGAACGCGCGCCACGCGCTTTCGCTGACGGGCGGGCCGCCCTCCGGTTTGATGATGCTGCTGCGCTGGGTGAGCAGGCCGACACCGATCCAGATCAGCCATGCCGCGCCGACATAGCGCAAGATGTCCAGCGCCCAGGAATGGGTCGCGGCAAGTGCGGCCAGTCCGAACACGGCCAGCACCACATAAACACATTCAGCGAGGGACGCGCCCAAGGACATCATAAAGCCAGCGCGGAAGCCGAAGGCGGCTGAGCGGGCGGCTACCGCGGCCACGAACGGCCCCGGTGAGATGACCATGACGAAGAAGGCGGCGGCGAAGAGGGCGAGTTGGTGCGGTTCGATGCTCATGCCGGGGCGCTCATGTCGCGGCAATCGCGATGCCCGCGCCGATCATCGTTGCGCCCGCTGTGCGGTTGATCCGTTGGATGGATCGTGCGCTGCGCATCATCTCGCGCGCCCGTGCGGCGGTAAGAGCGTACAGGCCGAGAACGGTTATCAGGACGGGGGGCAGGATCATCAGGACCGCGCCTTTCTGGGCCAGTGAGAGGCTTGCCAGATCGAAAAAGCCGGGCATGACCGCGAGGAAAAATGTCATCGGCTTTGGATTGCCGAGCGTGATGCTGAGGCCCGACAGGAAGGCCCGCCAAGCACTGCCCGTGCGCAGGGACAGGGCGTCGACCGTACCGATCCGGCTGCGCATCATCGAGACGCCGATCCAGACGATATAGGCCGCGCCCGCGTATTTCAGCACTGTGATGATCGGGGCGGCGTGTTCGGCAATTATTGCGAGGCCGAAAAGCGCGAGGCAGGCCCAGACCAAATCACCCAGCGCGGCCCCGGCGATCATCGGGAAGGCGATGCCCAATCCGTCAGTCATCAATCGCGACACCAGCGTGGCCACGAACGGACCCGGTATCGCCACCGCCGCCGCATAGGCGATCACGAACCCGCCCGCCGCCTCGATCATGGGTGGTCTGCTTTCTGAAAGGGATGGGCCGGTTTCACGCTGTCAGTATATGGCTTGAGGCGGGGGTGAATCCAAGCAATTATCGCCGTTTGCGCTATCGCGACAGCGGGGCGACCTCGACCCACATACCGGGCATCAGGTGGCGCGCCTGCTCGGCGGCGGTTATGGCGGCGGGTTTGTCTGCCAGCAGGGCAAAACAGGTTGCACCGGAACCGGACATGCGGGCGAAGGCGACACCGGGCAGGGCGCGCAGGGTTGTCTCTATCTCGGTGATCTTTGGCATCAGCGACTGTGCGGCGTGGCCGAGGTCGTTGGCGGTATGCGTGGTCAGCCATGCGGCGAGGGCATCCAGCGTCTCGAAGTCCGGTATTCCGGTCAGCGGCGGGGTCGTATGTGCGGCATCGCGGGTGGCGAAGACGGCGCGGGTCTCGATACCTTTCAACGGGTTGACCAGCATAATCCAGCAGGGCGGTAAGGCGGGGGCAGGGGTGAGAGAATCGCCGATGCCGCGCATGATCTGCGAGGTGGAGGCGATGCAAACGGGGACATCGGCCCCGATCCCGACGCTGAGTTTGGCGAGCGTTTCGTCGGAAATATCGAGCGCCCAGAGCCTCCGCAGCACCCGCAATGTTGCCGCCGCATCCGCTGATCCGCCGCCGATGCCGGATGCCACGGGCAGGTTTTTGGTCAATAGCAGGGCCGCGCCGAGATCGGGTCGTCCGGCGTGGTCTTGCAGGCGCATGGCGGCTTTGAGGACGAGGTTGTTTTCGCTGACCTCCAGCGTGTCGCCGAAGGGGCCGTCAATGCTCAGGGACAGGCCGCTGCCCGCCTCCGCCGCGATGCGATCACCCGTCTCGGCAAAGACCGCGAGGCTTTCGAGCATGTGATAGCCGTCCGGGCGCTTGCCCGTGATGTGGAGAAAGAGATTTATTTTCGGGCGGGCGAGTTCTGAGATCATGCTGTGTCTGTTGTCCCGCGCTCTGTATTCAGGCATTCAAACTTCATCTGCCCCCGCAGTAAAAGCGTTCCCATTCCCGGCGAAGGCCGGGAATCCATGATCCAAACAGCCTTGACGTATTGGTTGGAGCGATCACGGACGCCGAGGATTTTTTAGGAATGGATACCCGCTTTCGCGGGTATGACACTGTTCTAACTTCAACAAAACACCTGAAAAGTAAGTGCGCCCCGCATCGAGTGCGGGGCAGAGGGTCGCGGTCTTAACCGTCGTCCTTCTCCGGCGTTGCCTCGGTCGGTTCCGGCATATCGTCGGTTTCGGCCGCGCGTTTGGCCTCGGCTTCTTCAGCGGTTTTCTCTTCTGCAAGCACCACATCAAGGCCGACTTCGAGTTTGCGCG
>CALDZQ010000229.1 GCA_937944035.1 uncultured Neomegalonema sp.
ATTGAGCCAGTTTTCAAATCGGGGTCTACGACTTTGAAAGTAGTAGGGTTTTCGATGCTACCCCAGAGGTTTTCGGAGATTTCGGATCGTACCCCCGGACGGGTCATTGATCGAAGAAAAGCGTTGCCCCCGGTGCTTTTCAGACCGAGCATATCGGCCATGCCTTTCTTTGAAATAACCCGCCGCCCATCGTTCAAGCGGTATGCATCAACTGCTATTTCACCGATGATCAAAGGACCGCGATGGTTTGCTACAGGCATCTCGTTTGGGTCGCTGATCTTTTCCCATCGAGCCTGAGCGGCACGCTTTGCAATTTCACGGCGGCGCTCGGTTGTGAGCGCCTGCGCCCTAGCTGAACCGCCTTTACTTTGTGGTGTATCAACCATTCGACTCAATCCCTTGCTTGCTGCAAAAAATCAAATCTCATGCTTGCAACTGATTTGCAAGCATAAAAATCAAAAGCGGTAAATTATGCTTGCGGCTTTAAAGTCCGCGCCACCCTCTCCGCCTTGACCGCCTCCCGCCCGTCCTTGCCCCATTGCATCCGCTCCACGACGCCAGCGGCATAGCCAACGGGATCGTCTGGATACTCGATAAGGATTCGCCGCACCTCTGCGTCAATCTCGGATTGGGGGATGGGGTCGAAACCGTGCCAGAGGCGGTATAAGGTGCTAAACATTGGGACATTATACCGGAGTTTGAGAAATGATCGACTGCCCGCCGCCATTTGCCGCTGATGATGCCGACAGTTTCCGATGCGGGAACGGTGTTGAGATACGAATCACGGCGGATGTTGAGCGAAACGAGTTTTGGCTTGATGCGCCGGAGCGGACTTGCGGCAAGATAGCTTGGAGCGGACGGGATGCGCTTCAAGATGCCCTTGATGCCGGAACGGTCGAAGTCACTCAGGCTTGGGACGCCCGCTCCGAATCCCTTGCCGCCGATCCTCAGGATAGGATTGTTTCCACAGTTCGTATCGACGGCATCGACTGGCACGTTACCGCAGTAAGTGACGGGCTGGCTCGGATAGTTCATCGGGACGGATACGATCACGGGAAATGCCCGCCATATGTGCGGATTCCTGACTAGGTGTAACTGCTACATAATACCGATGAAGGCGGCGGTATAGGCGTGGGTGGTCAGCACATCCGGCTCGCTTTGATTGTCTTGATTGTCCCGTTATGGCTCAGCATACATGAAAGCACGGGTACGGGAAGCAGGTTGCGCGCTGAAATCCTAAAGCCGGTCCCGCAACCCGTACCACAACATCGCCAATGCCAGCAGGGGAGAGCGCAAACGCGGCCCGCCGGGGAATCGCGTGGCCGGGATCCGGCTGAAATGCTCAAACCCCGACGCATCCCCCGCAACCGCATCCGCCGCCAGCTTTCCGGCCAGCGTCGCCATCGCCACCCCGTGTCCGGAATAGCCGGAAACAGACAGCACATCCGGCTCAACCCTCGCGAAGTAGGGCATCCGCGACATCGTAATAGCCAGCGTCCCGCCCCATGCGTAATCGATTTTCACGTCCCGCAACTGCGGATAAATATGCAGCATCGAGCGCCGCACATTCCCCGCAATATCCTTGGGAAAACGATAGCCGTAACTTTCGGTCCCTCCGAACAGCAGGCGATGATCCGCCGACATGCGGTAGTAATTCACCACAAACTTGGAGTCCGCCACCGCAAACCCGCCATTGATAATCCCCCGCGCGCGCGCTTCGCCCAGCGGTTCGGTTGCGAGAATGAAATTGTTGATCGGCATCACCTTGGCCGCAACGCCCGGCTCCAGCCCGCCCAGATAGCCGTTACAGGCGAGGATAACATGATCCGCTTTGACGCTGCCCCGCGCGGTCTGCACCGTGGTTCCATCGCGCCCGGTAACGCGGGTCCGCTCGAAAATCTGCGCCCCCTGATCCGCCGCCATCCGCGCCAGACCCGCCGCATAGTTCAGCGGATGCAGATGCGCCGCGCCCTTGTCCATCATCCCGCCGTGGTATCGCCGCGTACCCAGCAGCGCGCGCACTTCATCCGCGCTGACATAGGACACATCGCGATAGTCATACCGCTCATTCAGCAGCGCGACTTCTTCGCGGCATTCATGCTCAAAGCGTCTCCGGTGGATCGTGTCGAGCACGCCCGCGCGCAAATCACAATCGATCCCGCCCTCACTGATAAGCCGCCGCACCACGTCTTTCGATTCCTGCGCCAGCATCCACAGATGCCGTGCGTCATCACGCCCGACCATTGCCTCAAGATCGCTCTGACCGACACGCTGCCCCGACCCGACCTGTCCGCCATTCCTGCCCGACGCGCCCCAGCCGACACGGTTCGCTTCCAGCAGAACAACGCTCAGGCCCAGCTTGCGCAGGCGGATCGCAGCGGACAGGCCGGAATACCCGCCGCCGATAACGCACACATCACAGCGCGCCTCGCCCTCAAGCGCGGGATAATCGCGCGCGCCGTTCGCTGTGGCCGCATACCACGAGGGCGCGTGGACGCCGGGGCTGTCATTGGCAGTGAGGAAATCCATTACACGTTGAGCAGCAAATGCTCACGCTCCCACGGGCTGATAACCTGCAAGAATTCCTCGACCTCCTGGCGTTTGATGGCCAGATACACCGCGCAAAATTCATCGCCCAGCACGTCAATCACATCCTGATTTTTCGTAAGCGCATCCAGCGCCTCATGCAGGCTGCGGGGCAGGGCGCGGGGCAGCTCATACGCTTCACCAGAAACCTCGGCGCGCGGCTTGGCCTTCTGCTTCATGCCGATATATCCGGTGGCGAGACTGGCCGCGAAAGCGAGGTAACAGTTGCAATCCATCCCCGCGACACGATTCTCGATCCGCAGCGACGATGGCTTTGACAGCGGAATCCGCAGTCCCGTCGAGCGGTTATCCCGGCCCCATTCCAGATTAATCGGCGCGGCATCGTCCGAGACATAGCGGCGGTAGGAATTCACATAAGGGGCCAGCATCGAGATCACGGAAGGCAGATTATCCTGCTGTCCTGCCAGAAAGCCGTAGAACAACTCCGTCGCTTCGCCCGACTCGCTCGTGAAAATATTCGCCCCGGTTTTGGAATCCAGCACGCTCTGGTGAATGTGCATC
This sequence comes from uncultured Neomegalonema sp., assembly GCA_937944035.1. Classification (GTDB taxonomy): domain Bacteria; phylum Pseudomonadota; class Alphaproteobacteria; order Rhodobacterales; family Rhodobacteraceae; genus JAHDDY01. Next base: position 3,109 of record CALDZQ010000229.1, read on the forward strand.
GCGCTGCCGGGTTCGTCCTGCATCGGCTTGGCCATGAATGTGGCAAAGCAATTATGCTGCATCGCAGCTTCGCGGATACTGCGTTTGAAGAAAAACACCTGATCGGCCAGCTTCAGCGGGTCGCCGTGTCCGACATTGATCTCCAGCTGGCCCGCGCCGCCTTCCTGAATGATCGTTTCGATTTCAAACCCTTGCGCTTCGGCAAAGTCATAAATCGCTTCAATCACGGGGCCGTATTCATCCACCGCGCTCATGGAATAGGCTTGTCGGCCAATCCCCCTGCGGCCCGTGCGGCCGATGGGCGGCTCGACGGGTTCATTGGGATCGGTGTTGGTTTTCGTCAGATAGAACTCAAGTTCCGGCGCCACAACCGGCTGCCATCCCTCTTTTTCATACAGCGCCAGAACGCGCTTCAACACATTGCGCGGTGCGATGCTGATGGGCGCGCCCTCAAAGCTGCTGAGATCGTGAATCACCTGAATGGTCACATCGCTGGCCCAGGGCGCGGCGGTGGCCGTGCTCATATCGGGGGTCAACACCATGTCCCGCTCGGTCCATTGGCTCTGATGGCCCTCAAGATCGGCATAATCGCCGGTGATGGTCTGATAAAAAATCGAAATCGGCAGAAAACTGCGCTCGGTCTGCTGAAATTTCCGCCACGGCATCGCTTTGCCGCGTGAGATGCCCGCCACATCGGCGATGATGCACTCAACTTCTTCGATTTTACGCCCGTCCAGCCATTCCAGGCATTCTGCGGGAAGGGATGCGAGAAAGTCGCGTGACATGGGTGGCTCCGGGGTTTCGTTGAACACGGAGCATAGCCGTTTTAGCAACGCTCTTCCAGAGCCTTCTCAATGACCGCAGGATCATCGCAAACGCTCTATCTTATTGTTCTGCCACGACTTCCGGTTCGTGAAGTTTCCCACCCCGGTCAAAATCGCTCCGGCACAGGTATTTTCCGTTCAACCGGAAATTCGCATAACAGAAAAACCCGCCTGAAACAGGCGGGTTCCTCAAAAACATCACGTCAAAAACGAATTAACCCTGACGGGCTTTGAAGCGCTTTTGCACCTTGTTAATCACGTAAACGCGGCCTTTACGGCGCACAACGCGACAGTCGCGGTGACGGCCCTTAAGAGACCGGAGTGAATTACGTACTTTCATGGCCATACCCGCCGCAGGTTAAAGTTCAAATCATGGTGGGCGCGGCTGGGATTGAACCAGCGACCCCCTCGATGTCAACGAGGTGCTCTCCCACTGAGCTACGCGCCCTAAGCCTCAAGAGGCTTGGTAAAAGACCGGGAATATTTCCCCCGTCCGTTGCGCCATCGTTTAGCGAGGCTTCGGGAGTGTTGCAAGCCCCTATCGACGGGAATTTGACTTAAGCGGCTACGAGACGTTCGACTTCTTTGGGAAGTTGGATCAAGTGGACGGGTTGGCTGAGCGGATCATTGGTATCGCGCGATTCAGTCGGCCGTTTTACCGCGACCGCCGCAAAGCCCGTAATGAACATGATTCTCATCTCAGGATCGATTTCCTGAGCGGCCCGCGCAAAATCGAGTTCCTGGCTGTTGGCTGCATCAACGCTTGTCAGCAGCATATCGAATGCGGCCTCTTCAAGAATCGTCAGCGCGGAATCCAGATCAGCAACGCGTGTGACCGTATGCCCGCTTTTCTTCAGCTTCTCCGCCAGGTAAGGGCGAAGCTCGTCATTTCTTGTGGCCAACATGATGCGTGCCATATCTTGGATACTCCCAATCTTACGACGATCCTTTCTTGCGTAAACAAAAGCTTGCGGACCGTTTCGTTTTGACATGGTGCACTCTTGGAATAAACATCCGATAAACAGCGCGGAAAATGTATGGTTAGCGGCGGGTAACTTGGACAGATGGATGAATTGAAAGCGGCAGCGGTTTGTAGATGGGCGGGCGATGCCGTCCGTGTTGTTGAGCCGGAGTGCTTAACAAGCGCCGTCGTCTTCAGCTCCCCTCACAGCGGACGCCGCTACCCGCTAGATTTTGTTGAGCAATCACGTCTTTCTTCTTTGCGTCTGCGCGCGTCTGAGGATGCGTTTGTCGATGACCTTTTCGCAAGCGCACCCGATTATGGCGCGCCCCTCATCGCCGCCGAATTTCCGCGCGCGTTCCTTGACGCCAACCGCGCGACCGATGAGTTGGACCCCGCCCTGATTGCCCGCTTCATCGGCCGCCGCCCCCGTACATTGAGGGTTTCGGCCGGATTGGGCGTCGTTCCCCGAATCGTGGCCGAGGGGACGCCGATCTATGACGGCAAGTTGAAACTCGCCGAGGTCGAGGCGCGGATCGCCTGTTGCCACGCCCCGTATCACAGGCATTTGGAAGCGGCATTGATGCGGGCGCGCAATGAGTTCGGCTCCGCTCTGCTTATAGATTGCCACTCGATGCCTTCAGAAAGCGGCAGGGCGGGGGTGCGGCGCGCGGAAATTGTGATCGGCGATTGCTACGGTGCGTCCTGCGGGCCGGATTTTGCGGATGCTGCGTTTGCGCTGTTCCAGAACGCCGGATTTCGCGTCGCCCGCAACACCCCGTTCGCGGGGGGCTACATCACGCAACGCTACGGCCGGCCGAATTCCCACCGCCACGCGATCCAGATTGAAATCGACCGTGGTTTGTATCTCGACGAAGTGAACATCGTTCCGGGCAGCGGATATGCGGATCTTAAGGCCGCGCTGATCCCTGTGATAGCAGAACTGACCGCATTACCGCACAGCGCCGGCCGTGCGCTCGCAGCGGAGTAAAACTCCTCAGACCGGTAAAAAAAAGGGCCGCTGCATAGCGGCCCGAGTCTAGGGAGGAAACGCCCGAAGGCGATGACGCGAACGTCATGTCAAGCTATAAAATGCTGCAACGCAATATTTCAAGAGTTGTTAAGAAAAAACTTCCTCTGACAGTGTCAGAATATCAAATGAGTGCATTTTCCTCAGATTAAAATCCGGTAAAGTTGTGTCGCTATGATGTGATGCAATCTTAAGGCGGCTTCGCAACGAAGTTAGTCTTCAAAACGGCTCAGCCGCCACGCCCTGAAAAACCGCTAATCGAAGGGTGGCCCATTCCGGCAAACGCCTGCGGTAACGGCTGATATTCCTATCATCAGCACTGCACATCAATATTAGCCCGTTTTGACCTGTTTGGTGGGAAGTTATTTCTTATTGCCCCAGAATAGTTCCCTAAATTGGGAAAATATTCTATCTCTGCATCAGACAACAAGAGGGCGGCTGATGCGACATTTCCCGATTTTCAGAGACCTGCGCGGACGGCGTGTCGTGGTTAGCGGCGCGACCGAAACAGCGGTCGCCAAACTGCGCCTGATCCTCAAAACCGAAGCGACTGTCACAGTATACGGCAAAGATCCGCATCCGCAAATCGCGCGCTGGTCTTCTGAAGGCAAGTTGCACCTGATCGACCGCCCGATTGATAGGGGCGACGCGATCTGTGCGGCGCTGGTTTACGGTGCGAATGAGGATGCGGCCGAAGATGCGCGCGCGGCGCAGATCGGCCGTGACGCGGGCGCGCTGGTGAATATTGTCGATAATCTCGGCGACAGCGATTTTATTACCCCGGCGATTGTCGACCGCGACCCTGTCACCGTGGCGATTGGCACAGAAGGCGCGGCTCCCGTCCTCGCGCGCCGGATCAAGGCCGAGAACGAGGAACGCCTGTCCCCTGATCTGGGTGTGCTCGCCCGCATCGGCCAGTCTTTCAGGGGCGAAGCCGAATCCCTCCCGCACGGCCGCCCCCGTCGCCGCTTCTGGGCGCGGTTTTATGACGAAATCGGCCCCCGCGCTCTCACTGAAGGCGGCGAAGACGCGGTACGCGCGGCGCTGGCCACGCTCTTGGCTGAGATGCTCAACGAGCAGACTGAGGCAGGCCGCGTAGCACTCATCGGCGCAGGTCCGGGCGATCCCGAATTGCTGACCCTCAAGGCCCGCCGCCTGCTGCACGAGGCCGATGTGGTGATCTACGACCGCCTCGTCTCGCCCGAAATCCTCGAACTCGCCCGTCGTGAGGCGATTGTGATCGAGGTCGGTAAAATCCCGAACGGCCCGTCGTGGAAGCAGGCCGACATCAACGCTCTGATGGTCGAACACGCCGCAACCGGCGCGCATGTCGCCCGCCTTAAATCCGGTGATCCGGCAGTATTCGGGCGTCTCGATGAGGAGATGGACGCGCTCGACGGTGCGGGCATTGCTTTTGAGATCATCCCCGGCATCACCGCCGCCGCCGCCGCTGCGGCCTCGATCAAAGTGTCGTGGACGCGCCGGGGCCGGAACAAATCCTTCCGCCTGATGACGGGGCACGATGTGGATGGTTTCGCCGAGCATGACTGGCGCGGCTTGGCCCAACCGGGCGCGGCGGCGGCGATCTACATGGGTGTGCGCGCCGCCCGCTTTGTGCAGGGCCGCCTGATGATCCACGGCGCGGACCCTGACACCCCGGTCACGGCAATCGAAAACGCCTCGCGCGGCGATCAAAAGATCGTTGCGACCACGCTGGCCGGATTGCCCGACGCCCTCGCCAGCGCCGGAATCACCGGCCCCGCTATCCTCTTCCTCGGCCTCGCCCCGCGCGAGGCGCTGGACGCGGCGGACAGCATCGACACCACCCACATCCCAACCGCAGAGGCGCTCTAATGGCCAAGGCTTTCAAACCGCAGATTATCAGCGCCAACGACCTCTATGTCGGCGATGTTGTCTATATGAATTCCGGCGGCGGCTGGACGCGCAAGCTGGCCGAGGCCGCGATTGCCCATGATGCGGGCGATGCGGAAAAACTTCTCCAACGCGCCGTGCCTCAGCAGGGAAAGGTCGTCGGACCGTATCTGGCCGATGTCGCGCTCGATGATGATGGCCGCCCGTTTCCGACCCATTTCCGCGAGAAATTCCGCACACGCGGCCCCTCGATCCGCCCGGATCTGGGCAAGCAGGCAATCTACCCGGAACGCCACGAACCCCTCGCCGCACGGGGCGGGATTTAACCGGATTCACCGGAACCCTTTCCCTCAGGGAGAGGGCAGGGTGAGGGTTTTTCAGGACACACTGATTTCTCCACAGGAGACAAAAATGTACCGCTACGACGAATTTGACCATGACTACGTCCGCTCCCGCGTTGCCGAGTTCCGCGATCAAACCCAACGCCGCATTGACGGCGCGCTGACCGAGGATGAATACAAACCGCTGCGCCTGATGAACGGCCTCTACCTGCAACTCCACGCCTACATGCTGCGCGTGGCGATCCCGTATGGCACGCTCAACAGCCGCCAGATGCGCACCCTCGCAATGATTGCCGAGCGGTGGGACGAGGGCTACGGCCATTTCACCACGCGCCAGAATATCCAATACAACTGGACCAAACTCACCGATGTCGGCGACATCCTCGACGCGCTGGCCGATGTTGAGATGCACGCGATCCAGACCAGCGGTAACTGCATCCGCAATGTCACCGCCGACCATTTTGCGGGCGCGGCAGCCGACGAGATCGAAGACCCGCGCCCGACGGCGGAGTTGGTGCGCCAATGGTCCACCGCCCACCCCGAATTCGCCTACCTGCCGCGCAAATTCAAAGTCGCCGTCACAGGCTCGCCCAACGACCGCGCTGTCACCAAAGCCCACGACATCGGCCTGCGGATGCTGCGCAACGAGGCGGGAGAACCGGGCTTTGAAGTCATCGTCGGCGGCGGCATGGGCCGGACCCCGATGATCGGCAAGGTCATCCGCGACTTCCTGCCCAAAGATCACCTGCTGCCCTATCTGGAGTCGATCCTGCGGGTCTATAACCTGCACGGACGCCGGGATAACAAATACAAAGCCCGCATCAAAATCCTCGTTCACGAAACCGGACTGGAGGAGATGCAAGCGCAGGTCGAGGCTGAGTTCGCGCGTCAGATGCGGGAGGAGGGCGGCCCCGTCGTCTCGCCGAACCCTGAGCATATCGCCCAAATCGCCGCCTATTTCGCACCTCCCGATTTCGCGAAACTGCCCGCGCAATCCGCAAAACTGACCAAAGCAATCGCCACCGATCCCGCGCTCGCGGCATGGGTGGAGAATAACACGGCCGATCACCGCGCATCCGGCTACACGATTGTCACGATTTCGATGAAGGGCATGGGCGACGCGCCGGGCGATGCGACCACGGCACAAATGCGCGTGATGGCTGATCTTGGTGAGCGCTACAGCCATGATGAGTTGCGCATCAGCCACGAGCAAAACGTGATCCTGCCGCATGTGAAGCTGGACGACCTGCCCGAAATTCACGCCGCACTCCAAAAAGCGGGCCTCGCGGCCGCGAATGCCGGACTCATCACCGATATTATCGCTTGCCCCGGTCTGGACTATTGCGCACTGGCAACCGCCCGCTCGATCCCCGTGGCGCAAGACCTCTCGCAGCGGTTCGCCGAACCAGCGCGGGCCAAAGCTATCGGTAATTTCACCATCAAAATCTCCGGCTGCATCAACGCTTGCGGCCATCATCATGTCGGCCATGTCGGCATTCTGGGCTTGGAGAAATCCGGCATCGAAAGCTACCAGATTACCCTGGGCGGCGATCACACCGAGACGCTGGCCATCGGCGAGCGCGCCGGACCGGGCATGACGGCGGAGGAGGTCGGTCCCGCAATCGAGCGCCTCGTCGATGCGTATCTCGATGTGCGGGACAGCGATGACGAGCGCTTCATCGACACCTTCCGCCGCCTCGGCGCGGACCCGTTCAAAGCGGCGATCTACCCCGAAAACAACTGCGCGGCGGCTTGAGGAGAGCATCATGCCCATTATTACCGACACCGGCTTTGCCCCGGACGATGCGCCCGACCTGATTGAGGCGGATGATCTGCCTGAGACAGGGGAGAGGCTCACCATCATGCTGCCCAACGATGCCGACCCGTCCGCGCTGTCCCCGGCGTTCAACCGCATCACCCTGATCGTCGTGCCCTTCCCGAATGCGGCCGACGGGCGCGGTTTCAGCATCGCAAAGCGGCTGCGCGGCCTGGGGTATCGCGGCCATCTTCGCGCGCAGGGGCATCTGATCACCGACCAATACCCGTTCGCCCGCCAATGCGGCTTTGACGATGTGCAGATCGACAGCGCCCTCGCGGCGCGTATGCCGGAGGAGCTGTGGCTGCGGGCAAAAACCCGCGCGATCCCGCCCTTTTTGCGTCGCGCATGAGGGCGTGCTGGACATGCCCGGTTTTCGGGCTTCCTTAGTCTGGTAATCGCAACTGCCGGATGCCGCACTATGGAAGATGTTGATATACCAAAGCCGCTTCTGAATCAGCTGTCAGAATACTGGTACGGCTTTTGGAAACTGCTGCCGCAACTCGCACTGGCCCTGATTGTTTTGGGCCTTGTCTGGGCTTTTTCCAAAGCCGTGCAGTGGTTCCTCGACCGCTTTCTCAGACGCGCGCGGATGCGGCGGTCGCTGATCGAAGTCTTCCAGATGATCGCGGGTACGGGCATTTGGCTGATCGGTTCGTTGATCGCCATGACCATCGTTTTTCCCTCGCTTACCCCCGCAAAAGCGCTCACCGCGCTGGGCCTCGGCTCCGTCGCCATCGGTTTCGCCTTCAAAGATGTGTTCGAGAATTTCCTCGCCGGTATCCTGATCCTGCTGCGCGAACCGTTCAAACTGGACGATTTCGTCGAATGTGCGGGCAATGAGGGTGTTGTCGAGGAAATCACCATCCGCGACACTCATATCCGCAAGACCGATGGTCAGCTTGTCGTGATGCCGAACGCCATCCTCTTCAAACAACCCGTCACCGTGCGGACCAGTCAAAACCTGCGCCGGGCCGAGATCACCGTGGGCGTTGCCTACAGCGTCGATGTCGATGCCGCGCGCGATGTGATTTATGACGCCGTAATCCGCGTCGATATGGTCCGCGATGACGTGCGTGATGTGCAGGTTTTCGCCAAGGAATTCGGCGCATCCTCGATTGATTTTCAGGTGACATGGTGGACCGGCTCAAAGCCCGTTGACATCCGCGCCTCACGCGACAAAGTAGTGTCCTCTATCAAACGCGCTCTGGACGAGGCGGGCATTGAGATACCGTTCCCGTACAGAACACTCACACTCGCAGGCGACACTAAGGAAGATTTGAAAGAGTTGATGGGCAGCAGATCCGGCTGAGAATGGCGCTTATTCTTAAATCCACCTTGCCCAATACGTCAAAACGGCGTATGCGAGCCTCGTTGCCTGAGCGATAGCCTCGATCATTATACAATTTTGGCGGTCCGGGAAGTCCCGTACTGCCTTTTCTATTTTGACCGATCACTATCACAAACGCCAACCACCAAGACCGTCGGACACAACCGGCAGGCCAGTATATAGACGACCTTAGGAGCTTAACTTAATGCAAGAGACACTTTCTGCCCCGAGTATGGATGACTTCGAGGCAATGCTGAACGAATCGATGGGCGAAGACAGCCTCGCCGAAGGTTCAGTAATCAAAGGCAAGGTCATTGCCATCGAAAATGGCCAAGCGATCATCGATGTCGGCTTTAAAATGGAAGGCCGCGTTGATCTGAAAGAATTCGCCCCACCGGGCAAACCGGCCGACATCGAAGTCGGTGATGAAGTCGAAGTTTATCTCGACCGTACCGAAAACGCCAAAGGCGAAGCCGTTCTTTCGCGCGACAAAGCACGTCGCGAAGAAGCATGGGACCGTCTCGAAGGCGCATTCGACAAAACCGAGCGCGTCGAAGGCGCGATCTTCGGTCGTGTCAAAGGCGGCTTCACGGTTGATCTCGGCGGCGCCGTGGCCTTCCTGCCCGGCTCGCAAGTTGACGTGCGCCCCGTGCGCGATGTCACCCCGCTGATGAACATTCCACAGCCGTTCCAGATCCTCAAGATGGACCGCCGCCGGGGCAACATCGTTGTTTCCCGCCGTGCAATCCTCGAAGAGACCCGCGCGGAGCAGCGTTCCGAAATCGTCGGCAAGCTCAACGAAGGCGATGTTGTCGAGGGTGTCGTTAAAAACATCACCGATTACGGCGCGTTCGTCGATCTCGGCGGCGTCGATGGCCTGCTGCACGTCACGGATATGGCATGGCGTCGCGTGAACCACCCGACCGAAATCCTGACCATCGGTCAGACGGTTCAGGTTCAGGTCGTCAAAGTCAACAAGGACACCCAGCGCATCAGCCTCGGTATGAAGCAGCTTCAGGCCGATCCTTGGGAAGAAGTCGCAGCGACCTACGCGCTTGGAACCAAGCACAAGGGCCGCGTCACCAACATCACCGATTACGGCGCATTTGTTGAGCTGGAGCCGGGTGTTGAAGGTCTTGTCCACGTCTCCGAGATGAGCTGGACCAAGAAGAACGTCCACCCCGGCAAGATCGTCTCGACCTCGCAAGAAGTCGAAGTCATGGTCCTCGACGTGGATGCTTCCAAGCGCCGCATCAGCCTCGGCCTCAAACAGTGCATGGACAATCCTTGGGATGCGTTCGTGGTCAACCACCCGCGTGGCACTGAAGTTGAGGGCGAAGTCAAGAACATCACCGAATTCGGTCTCTTCATCGGTCTTGATGACGACATCGACGGCATGGTTCACCTGTCCGATCTGGACTGGAACCGTTCCGGTGATGACGCGGTTCAAGACTTCAAAAAGGGTGACGTTCTCAAAGCCGTCGTCCTCGATGTTGATGTCGATAAAGAGCGCATCAGCCTCGGCGTGAAGCAGTTGGGCGCAGATCCGTTCGCGGATGCGACTGACGGTATGAAGCGTGGTTCCGTTGTTAAAGGCGAGATCACCGAGATCAATGATGGCGGCATCGAAGTCTCCGTTGGCGATCAGAAAGCCTTTATCCGCCGTGCTGATCTGGCTCGTGATCGTGACGATCAAAAGCCTGAAAACTTCAAGGTTGGCGCTGAAGTCGAAGCGCGTGTTGTCTCAATCGACAGCAAGACCCGTAAGATCAACCTCTCGATCAAGGCACTCGAAATGGCCGAAGAGAAAGAGGCTGTGCAACAGTACGGTTCGTCCGACGCGGGCGCATCGCTTGGGGACATCCTCGGCGCGGCGCTTAAGCAGCGTGAAGACGGCGACGAAAGCTAGAGCGATTTCAAGGGCAATGGGTTCATTGCCCGACTTGGAAAAAGCGCTAAAATAAAAGACTTACAGCGTTCTGTGTGACTTAAGAATTGCACAAAACGCTGTAAGGCAAAGACAGTGAAAAGGCCTCGCGAATGCGGGGCCTTTTTTCATGTCCGGATTCAAGTCATTTGACCGCATCCGGCATCGCCACCGCCAAATCCGCCGAGATAATCGCGCAGGCCGGGTGGAGCCGCTGGTAAAAACCATTGGCATTCGTGTCGGCACTGCGGCTATGATGAATAATGAGTTTACACTTGAGAAAACACGTACCGATACAGACGCGATTTTCTTGGGCTTCGGTCTTTCCGGCGTCATGCATTGACGCTTGAAGGGGGCGACGGCGATGAGGTTGGCGATACCGCCGGCTTCATCGCAACTTTACGACAAACGGCTGACTTGGCCCACCCTGTCCACGGGCCGTTGTGCGTGTGGGCGGTGGAGCATGACCGCCATTGCCGAAGGCCGCGAAACGGCTGCGGTATTCAGAAAATATTGATTGGACAGAGCGCATGACTTCCGACCGGAAATTTGAAGAGCAGGAGCAAGCCGCTCTCGTCCGCATCGAAACGCTTGACGATGCTGATAAGCTGAAAAACCTGATGAACAACGCGAAACGCATGGGGTCTGAAACCGTCTTTGATGCGGCTTTCCGCAGGCGGGTCGCCGTTCTGAGCGGTGACGACCATGATACCCCGATTGCGTTCGATTTTTGGCGCTCGATCCACACACTTGAAAGCGCGCTGAGCGATGAACGCGGAAAAGCGACCCGCCTGACCCGCACAAGGCAAAAACTCGCCCGCGCGGGTGTGCAAAAAACCCTCGCCGATCTCGCGGTTGCCCCGAAACCCTCCGAAGGCTTTGACCTGCTGATCGAGCGCAATCTCTCCGATCTGACCGCAGAGGCCGTGATTCTGCGCTTCCCGGAAGAGTTTGAAAAAGACATCCGCATCGCGGCTGAACAACGGCTGCTTTCCGCAGGTTGTACTCTTCAGGAACCCGATAAGGAGGCATGATATGATCTACGTCAACGGCGCGGTCATTCCCGTACCGACGGCCAACAAAGACGCCTATATCGCCAAATCTCTCGAAATGGCCGCCATTTTCAAGGACCACGGTGCGCTGCAAGTTGTTGATTGCTGGGGAGATATGGTTCCCGACGGCAAGCTCACATCCTTTCCGATGGCCGTTAAATGCGCGCCGGATGAGACGGTTGTTTTCTCATGGATCACATGGCCGTCGAAAGAGGTCGCCAATGCCGGAATGCAAAAGGCGATGGCCGATCCGCGCATGTCGTCCGGCGCAATGCCTTTCGATGCCAGCCGCATGATCTTTGCGCAATTCGAGATGATTGTGAATGTTTGAGCGCCCCGCTCTGACGTGACGGGGGGCCGCATCGGTTATGCTGTCGGCAGCGTCCCGTTGATGACGTAGTCGAGCATCTGCACCACTTGCTCAGGATGTTCGGCGACCGCCAGCGCCGCCCCGTCAACTTCCTTCAGCGCGTGCGCATGGTCCGGCCCGTGCAGCACGATCAACGGCTTACCCAACGCCGCCGCCATCCCGGCATCGAACGCCGCATTCCACTGCTTATATTTCTCGCCGAAGCGCACGACAACCACATCCGCTTTTTCCAGCAGCGTGCGCGTGCGGATCGCGTTCAGCTTCGCGCCCTTGTGGTCATGCCAAAACTTGTTCGGCTCCGCGCCCAGAATCGCAACACCGCAATCATCCGAGGCCGCGTGATCGGTCACAGGTGCGGAAAAGCTGACAGGCAACCCCTTCGCTTTCGCGCCGCTCTCTATCTGCTCACGCCAGTCGGTGTGGATCTCACCGGAAAGATAAATCGTCCAAGTCATGTTGCTCTCCTGAATGCCTGTTCGCTTTTATGTAGGATGAAAATCCTAAAGCGCCTCCGCCAACGTACCGTCCTCGACCGCTTTCAAAATACCCCGCGCGATCAGCAGGCGCATGATTTCGTTTGTTCCCTCTAGGATGCGATGCACCCGTAAGTCCCGCAGAATACGCTCGATTCCGTAGTCCTTGATATAACCGTAGCCGCCGTGCAGTTGCAGTGCCTCATCGACGATTTGCCAGCAGGTGTCCGTCGCAAACCGCTTTGCTTGCGCCGATTTCTGCCGCACCAGCGGGTCGTTATTATCGAGCGCATGGGCCGCGCGGTAGACCATCATCTGCGAGGCCGCGAAGTTGGTCGTCATATCCGCGAGGCGCATCTGAGTGGCCTGAAAATCCGCAATCGGCTTTCCGAATTGCTTGCGTTCGGTCACATACTGCGCCGCCGCTTTGATGGCCGCCGTGGCCCCGCCGAGCGAGCAGGCCGCAATATTGATCCGCCCGCCGTCCAATCCCTTCATCGCGAACAGGAATCCCATTCCTTCATCCCCGATCCGGTAGCGTGCGGGGATGGTGCAATCGTCGAACAGGACTTGCGCGGTCGGCTGGCTGTTCCAGCCCATTTTCCGCTCTTGCGCGCCGAAAGACAGGCCCGGCGCGTCGGACGGCACGAGAAACGCGCTGACCCCTTTCGCGCTGTCATCACCTGTCCGCGCCATCACCAGATAGACATCCGACGTGCCGCCGCCGGAGATAAACGCCTTGCCGCCATTCAGCACATAATCCGCGTTGCCGCGCATCTCCGCCCTTGTTTTCAGGCTCGCCGCATCCGATCCCGCCCCCGGCTCGGTCAGGCAATACGAGCCGAACCGCTCCATCGTGAACAATGACGGCAGTTGGTCGGCGCGCAGTTCGTCCGATCCGAAACTGTCGATCATCCACGCGACCATATTGTGGATCGATAAAAATGCCGAGGTGCTGACGCAGCCTTCCGCCAGCGCCTCAAACACCAGCGCCGCTTCCATCCGGCCCATACCGGACCCGCCGTGCTCATCGCCCGCATAAATCCCGGCCAGCCCCAGCGCCGCCGCTTCGCGGTACACATCTTTCGGGAAATACGCCTTTTCATCCCACTCCCCGGCATGAGGGGCGAGGTTGTCAGCGGCAAAGCTCCGCGCCATATCGCGGACGGCGGTTTGATCTTCGGTGAGTGAAAAATCCATCGGGCTGTTCCCCTGTCGGTCCGGCGTGGTAATCAGATCGCACGCTACCCTGAGAAGGGACCGACCGAAAGACTTGAGGTAGAAAAATGGTTTTGCCATCTCCCGCCATCGCGCTGACCTCCTTCGCCGCCCGGAACTGGGAGCCGGGTGAGGGCGGCACACGCGTCACCGGAATTTCGCGAGACGCGCTGGTGGATGCGTGTAACGGGGCGGTTGCGGAGGGTGCTGAACTCGTGGCCGGCTATGCACCATTTTGTAAGCATTTGTTTTTGCGAAACAACTCTCCAACAACTTGCGGATTTGCGCCGATCACTGATGATAACCGCGTGATGCTGCGTTCCGGCTACGCGGCGCGGCGGGAGGGCGAGCTTCCTGTGCTGGAGCGCTGGTTCGAGGGTGTCGCGCCGCCCGTCGCCGCGTATCTCGACGTGATCCTCTACAGCCACGCCCAACTGGTGATCGAGGCGCAGGCTTTTCCCGACGAAGTCCCCGATTGCGACTGGGGAATCGTCAGCGTCATGGGAACGCTGACGCCGGAGGAGCCGCCGATGCCGCCGATCACCCAACTCCGCAATGCGCTGGGGCCGGATGAGGGCGGGTCGGGTGTTGGGATTGATCCGGCGGCCTACGCGCGGGCCGCAAGATTTTGGCATACCCACGCTGCTGTCCGTAAACCGCGTGGTCTTCTGACTTTACAGCCCTCGTTTTAGATTGTCCGCTTGTCGTCGATTATTTTGCCGTCATTCGGCAAACTGCCGGTCGCGACAAAAGAAACGGTTCCGCGCAGGCGGCATTCGGTTTGCAGTGTTGCCTCCACGGCGGCGGTATCGCCCGCGCCCTCGCATAGCAGGGTCATGCTGTCCCGCCCGGCGTCTTCGGTGACTTCGAGGCGCACTTTGACCAGATTATGAGCTTTTGCGACGCGGGCGACCTGTTCGGGGTGGACGAACATGCCCTTCACTTTGGTCGTTTGATCCGCGCGGCCCATCCAGCCTTTCAGGCGCATATTCGTGCGTCCCGTCGGGCATTGACCAGACATCACGGCGGAAAGATCGCCCGTGGCAAAACGGATCAGCGGATAGGCTTCGTCGAAGATCGTCACCACGACTTCGCCAACCTCGCCGTCCGGCACCGGGTCTGCGGTTCCGGGGCGGACGATCTCGACGATCACGTCCTCATCGACCACGAGACCTTCTTTCGCGGTGGTTTCATAGGCGATCAGGCCGACATCCGCCGTGCCATAGGCTTGCA
>CALDZQ010000230.1 GCA_937944035.1 uncultured Neomegalonema sp.
CGGCCCGCGCCTCGTGATGTTCGAGGGCCAGGCCCAGCGCATCGACACCCGCACGGGCGCGCTCAGCCTGCTGCAATTCGAGAAGCTGACCTACGATCTGTCCGCCTTCGGTTCCGATCCCGCCGACCGAACCCGCAGGCCCAGCGAGATGTTCTTCCACGAGCTGATCCGCCCCGGCCCTGAGTTGGCCGAGAATGTGCGCTCGCGGTATCTGTCCGAAGGGCACGGTCAGCTTTCTTCGCCGCTCTACGGCTTTGCCGTAACCATCGTCGTTGCCGCGATCATGCTGGGCGCACAGTTCAGCCGGCGCGGCTATATCTGGCGTATTCTGGGCGCTGCGGTTGTCGGTGTCAGCTTGCGCGTCTCCGGCCTTGTGCTGGAGAATATCGTTAAAGGCGACGGTTGGCTGTGGCCCGCGCTTTACGTGCCGCCGGTTTTGGGCAGCCTGATCGCCTTATGGTATCTCTCGCGGGGCCGCTTTCGGGGTATTCCGCAAGACAGGCCCGCACAGGTGGCCGCATGATGCTGTTCCGCTACATATTCGGGCGGGTGATGTTCGTCTTCCTGATGGGCTTCGCGGCGGTATTGCTCCTGATCGTGATGATGGACACTGTCGAGTTACTGCGCCGTGCGGGCGGGCGCGAGGGGGTTGCGCTGCAACTGGTCCAGATGGCGCTCCTCCATGCTCCCAGCATATCCATGAAAGCGCTGCCCTTCGTGATGCTGCTCAGCGGCATGTGGGCGTATATGCAGCTTGCCCGCTCCAGCGAGTTGGTGGCGGCACGGGCGGCGGGGCATACTTATTGGGGGGCTGCGCGCGCGGGCATGGCGGCGGCCTTCATCATCGGGCTTTTCGCCACCGCCGTCTACGCCCCGCTCTCGGCCGCCGCGCTTGACGTTTATGACCGGATGGAGGCGAAAATCCTCGAAGGCAGCGGCAGCCTGTTCTCCGTCACCAGCGACGGCCTGTGGCTGCGCGAACGGCGTGAGGACGGGCAAACAGTGATCCGCGCGCAGAAGACCAACGCCGAAGGCACAGAGCTGCGCGGCGCGACTTTCCTGCTGTTCGGCCCCAATGACGAGCTGGTAAAGCGCATTGACAGCACCGTGGCCGTGCTGATCGAGCGCGAATGGTCCATGACCGACGCCATCATCCACCGCATTGATTATGGCCGCAACGCCGAACCGCCCCTTCCGGACAAGCAGGCATTCTACAGCATCCCGACAAACCTGACGCAAACCGAGATTCAGAACAGCTTTGCACCCCCCGAATCCATCTCGGTCTGGAAACTGCCGGCTGCGATCAAAGGCATGGAGACCGCCGGATTCTCGGCAAAGCGCCACCGGACACATCTTCATGCGATGATTTCGCTGCCGCTGTTTCTGGCCGGTATGACACTGATCGCCGCCGCCTTCGCCATCCGTCCGCCCCGTTCCGCGCGCTTTGGCTGGATTGCGTTGGGATGCGCGTTAACAGGATTCGCATTTTACTTCCTGAGTGATGTAAGCATGGCGCTGGGCGCATCGGGTTCCGCGCCGCCGGAGCTGGGCGCATGGGCGCCCGCTTTCGGTGCGGGATTTCTGGGCGTGGCGCTATCGCTGTTTTTTGGGGAGGCTTAGGCCGTGCGGAGACTGGTATTGTGAGTCTGATGTATCGACCGTCTGTCGCCGGATTTCTGCGCTTGAGTTGCGCGCTCTGCGCTCTGCTGCCCGCTTTGGCGCTGGCGCAAGAGCAATCTTTTCAGGACGCGCTTGGCTTCGATACGCTTGATCCCAACACCCCGCTCGTGATCCAGGCCGATCGGATGAGCTTTGACAGCACCAACGAAATCGCCCGTGCAACCGGCAGTGCCGAGGCGTTTTATGGCGACCGGGCGCTGGGCGCGGATGTGCTCGAATATAACGTGCTTGAGGGCACGGTCACGGCCAGCGGCGCTGTCACCTTGCGCAATGACGATGGCACATATCTTTTCGCTGATGACGCCAATCTGAACACGGACCTGTCCAGCGGCACGATCAGCCAGCCCAAACTGCTCATCAATGGCGGCGCAAAGCTGACGGCAGTCGAGGGCGAACGTGTCGATGGCCGCTACACGGTTCTGTCCAAAGCGGTGTACAGCGCCTGCGAAGTCTGCTCGGCTGATCCCGTCCCGCTCTGGCAAATCCGCGCCGACCGCGTAATCCATGACGAGGTTGCCCGCGACATTATCTACGAGGACGCGATCTTCGACGTTGAGGGTCTCCCCATCGCGTATCTCCCCTATTTCCGCCACCCGGACCCGACAGTCCAGCGCCGCAGCGGCTTTCTCGCGCCTAAATTCGCCACGGACAGCACCATCGGCTTGTCGACCAAATTGCCGTATTTCCTGAACATCGCCCCCAACCGAGATCTGACCATCACGCCCTTTATCACCAGCCGCGACGGCCTGATTATGGAGGGCGAGTACCGCGCCTCCACACGGACCGGTCAGTACCTGCTCTGGGGCGCGCTCACCAACAACGACGCGCGCGGCAATGGCGATGAATGGCGCGGTGCTGTGCGCGGGCAAGGGCTGTTTGATCTCGAAAATGAATGGTATTACGGCTTTGACATCGACTGGGCCAGCGATGACACATTCCTGCGCCGCTATGACTATTCCGACGAAGACCGCACGATTTCCCGCGCTTATGTGGGCCGTCAGACCGATCAGCTGTTCGCCGAGGGCAGCCTGATTTACTTCCAGACATTCCGCCCCGATGAAAGCGGTAAAAACCTGCCGCAGGCGCTTCCCGAATTCCGGCTGAATTACCGTTTTCTGGAGGATGCGCGCTGGGGCATCGCAACCGTCACCGCCAGTGCGGTCCGTCTGGAGCGCGAAGTGGGCCTCGACTATAACCGCGCCAGTGCGGGCGTCAGCTGGCAACGCCAGTTCGTGACCGATCAGGGTCTGCTCATCACCCCCTTCGCCGACCTGCGCGCCGATACCTATTTGCTCGAAGACGATCCCGTGAACCGGGATGACTTTCAGGGCCGCGTCACCGGGGCCATCGGTGTGGATGTGCGGATGCCGTTCATCGCTGAAAACGCGCTCGGCACTCATATCATCGAACCCATTGTGCAGATCATCGCCGCGCCCAACTCCAACGACACGATCGACATTCCGAACGAGGACAGTCTCGACATCGAATTTGACGAGACCAATCTGTTTTCCCTTGAATCCCGGTTCCCCGGCGAGGACCGTTTCGAGAGCGGAACCCGCGCCAATCTTGGCGTCCGCTATAACTTCGAGGCTGATAACGGCTTGGGTTTTGAGGCTGTTTACGGCCGCGTCGTCCGTCAGCGTGACAATAACGAGTTCAACGACGCCACGGGTTTGCGGGATCGGTATAGTGACCATGTCGGGGCATTCCGCCTCACCTTGCCGCCATATTTCGATATTACCCACCGTATACGTCTTGATGGGGATACGAATGAGATCAGCCGCAATGAAGTCTACGCTTCGGCCGATTACGGACGCTTCAAAGGGACGCTCGGTTACGTCTTTGTCGAGGCCGACCCGTTGGCGGGATTCGACGAGGATCGCGAGGAAATCGTCGCGACAGGGGCGCTCCGGGTGTCCGAGAATTTTACCATCTACGGCGGGGCGCGCCGGGACATCAACGATGCGCGCTTTGTCTATTCGGAAGGCGGTGTCCGGTATGAGAATGAATGCTGTTCCATTGATTTCTCGGTTGATCGGCGCTTTAACGATGACAGGGATGCCGATGATGGCACGAATGTCGGCCTTGAAGTGCGCCTGAAGAGCCTCGGAAGCTGACGAAAAGAGCAAGCAAAATGCCCTCAAAAACGGGTTCAAGGATGACAATGATATTCTCACAGGCACGCAGTATCGCCGCGCTTTTTCTCAGTGCATGGTGTCTTCTTTCACCGCCGATGGCTTCCGCTCAGCAATTCGCGCCTGTTGTGGTTGTCAATGACGAGATCATCACCGGATACGAGGTGGATCAGCGGATGCGCCTGATGGATGCCGCTGGCGGCGGAGCGGGTGGTGCGACCACTTATGACGCCGCGCTTGAACAGCTTATCGATGACCGCCTCAAACTACAGGCCGCGCGTGATGCGGGGATTGTTCCGGGCGAGAAAGCGATTAACGAGGGCTTTGAAGACCTTGCGCGTCTGAATGGCAGCGATCCCGCCGCCGCCCGCCAATTCTTCGCCTCACGCGGTGTCTCGGACGAAGCCCTGAATGCCCAGATCGCTTCAGAGGTGGCTTGGCGTTCGTTGATCCGCCGGCGGTATTTGCCGCGCGTGCGCATATCCGACACCGAACTCGATGGCGTTGTCGGTGCGACCGCGTCCAGCAGCACCGAGCGGGAATACCTGGTCTCGGAAATTCGTCTGCCGATTGATGCGTCCGGCGAGCAAGCCGCCCTCGCACGGGGGGCGGATGTTCTGCGCCGCCTGTCAACCGGCACGAGCTTTGTCGAAGTGGCGCGCGAGGTCAGTCGTGGCCCGACCGCCGCAATCGGTGGTGATCTGGGCTGGGTCACGGCCTCCAGCCTCTCGCCCAAAGCCGCGCAAGTTGTTGCCGGATTGGGCGCGGACCGTGTGTCTGCCCCTTATGTTGACGGCGCGGATGTTGTGTTGACGGGGTTGCGGCAAATCCGCGAACCGGGCGGCGCTGCCCCGACCCGTTACCGCTTGGCCCAGCTTGTTGTCGGCGTGGCCCCGAATGCGCCGCAGGCTGTGGCGGACCAAGCGTTGCAACGCGCGCAGGTCGCGCGTAATCAACTGACCGACTGTTCCTCTGTCGTGGCCCTGAAAAGCCAATATCTACCGATTTCCGGCGATCTCGGCGAGATGACGACGACGCAGATGCCCGGCCCCGTGCGCGATGCGGTTATCTCGCTCAACGCGGGCGACATCAGCCAACCGATCCGCTCGAATGACGGTTTCCACGTTATCGTCGTCTGTGACAAGGCGACCCCGGCGGCGCAATCCGCAGCGGATACACCGCGCGATCAGATCCGCAACCGTCTGACCGCTCAAAAGCTGGCGCGTTTTTCATCGAGTCTGCTCCGCGACTTGCGCCGCGAGGCCGTGATCGAACGGCGATGAGTGCGCCGCAAGCCGGAACTCCACTTGCTGTAACAATGGGCGACCCCGCCGGGATAGGCGGGGAGTTGAGTGTGACCGCATGGGCGCGCCGCGCCGATGCCGTGCCGCCTTTCTACGTCATCGACGATCCCGCCCGCCTGCGCACCCTCGCGCGGCAGATCGGGACGGATTGCCCCGTGGTCGAGATCGCTGATCCGGCGGAGGCTTTACAACATTTCGAGGACGCCCTCCCCGTGATCCCTCTGCGCCTGCCCCAGCCGCAGCCCCCTGGAAAACCCCGCCCCGAAAACGCGGCCTCCGTAATCCGCTCGATCGAACTGGCCGTCGAACACGCTCAAGCGGGCAAGGCGGCGGGGGTAGTCACCAACCCGATCAACAAGCTGGCGCTTTATGAGGGCGCGGGCTTCAAATACCCCGGCCATACCGAGTTTCTCGGCGCACTGGGCGGCGATGTGCAAACGGTGATGATGCTCGCCGCACCGGGCCTGCGCGTTGTTCCGCTGACGGTGCATGTGCCTCTGCGCGAGGTGTTCGCGGGCGTCACGGTCGAGAATATCCTCACCATCACCCGCATTCTGGCCCGGTCTCTGCGCCGCGATTTCGGCATCGCCGCCCCCCGCATCGCCATCTCCGGCCTCAACCCCCACGCGGGCGAGGGCGGCGCGATGGGGCGCGAGGAGATCGGGATCATCACCCCCGCGATAGAGGCGCTGCAAGCCGAAGGCATCACCGCCAGCGGCCCGTGGCCCGGCGACACGATGTTCCACGAGGACGCGCGCCCCAACTACGACGTGGCCCTGTGCATGTACCACGACCAAGCCCTGATCCCGCTGAAAACGCTGGATTTCCATCGCGGCGTCAACGTCACGCTGGGCCTGCCTTTCGTGCGCACCTCGCCCGACCACGGCACAGCCTACGACCGCGCGGGCAAGGGCACAGCCGATCCGCGCAGCTTTATCGAAGCCCTGCGCACCGCCCGCCAGATGGCCGATGCACGGGCGGTTTCAGCATGACCGGCCCCGATGGCCTCCCCCCTCTGCGTCAGGTGGTCGAGCGGTTCGATCTGGCCCCGAAAAAGAAGCTCGGCCAGAACTTCCTGTTCGACCTCAACCTCACCGCCAAGATCGCCCGCGCGGCGGGAGACCTGACCGATTGTGACGTGCTGGAGATCGGCCCCGGCCCCGGCGGCCTGACCCGCGCATTGCTATCCGCCGGAGCGCGCCGCGTCGTGGCGGTCGAGCGGGACAGCCGATGCCTTGCGGCCCTTGAACAGGTCTCCGCCCATTATCCGGGACGGTTGGAGGTGATCGAGGGCGACGCGCTGTCCGTAAACCTGCCCGCCCTGTTCGACACCCCGCCCAAGATCATATCCAACCTGCCCTACAATGTGGGGACGGAGTTGCTGCTCGGCTGGCTGACCACCGCCGAATGGCCCCCGTGGTGGCAAAGCCTGACGCTGATGTTCCAGCGCGAAGTCGCCGAGCGCATTTCCGCCACCCCCGGCTCCAAAGCCTACGGGCGGTTATCTGTGCTGGCCGGCTGGCGCTGTCAGACGCGCATCCAGTTCGACGTGCCCCCCGAAGCGTTCACCCCGCCGCCCAAAGTGACCAGCTCGGTCATATCCCTGATCCCGCGCGCCGAACCGTTGGACGCGCCGCTGAAAACGCTGGAACAAGTCACCGCCGCCGCCTTCGGCCAGCGCCGCAAAATGCTGCGCCGTTCGCTTGCGGGACTGGGCGGCGAAGACCTGCTCACCCGCGTCGGGATCGAGCCGACCAAGCGCGCCGAAGAACTCGACGTTGCAGCCTTCTGCGCCCTCGCGCGGGCTTTATCGAAAGAGTCACCATGACCACCACCGCCCCTTTGACCACCGCCCAAGACATCATCCGCGCGCTTGATCTGGCCCCGCATCCTGAGGGCGGCTGGTATCGCGAGACGTGGCGCGCGCAGGCGGGGGAGGGCGAACGGCCTGCGGGAACGTCGATCTACTATCTGCTGGATGTGGGCGATTTCTCGCATTGGCATCGGGTGGATGCCGCAGAGATCTGGCACTGGTACGCGGGCGCGCCGTTGTCCCTGAGCGTCTCGCCCGACGGCCATGACGCCCAGGCGCATATCATCGGGCCGGAGATTGCAGCGGGCCAGCGGCCCCAGCACATCGTCCCCGTCAACTGGTGGCAAAGCGCGACATCACTCGGAGCATGGACCCTGTGCGGCTGCACCGTCTCACCGGGTTTCAGCTTCGACGGCTTCGAAATGGCCCCGCCGGATTGGCGACCCGTGCCGCGTGGGCAGTGAAGTGTTCGAAATATTATTTCATTCAATAATATAGGAATAACTAGGCTTGCGGGCAATCAAAGTATCCAAAAAATCTATAAACTCCTTTGGAGAATCTGATTTGATAATAATTTTTACGTTCTTCCATCTAGAATCTTTGATTATATTGCTAATATATTGATCAAATTCATTTGAGAAATGCCCTGTATATTTACGTAATTCTGGAATTTTGTTACCCGCAGATATTTTTTCTTCCATCGCGGCATCCACTCTTGCGCTCGTACTCATAATGAAAATCCTTTTAAATTGTCTTCAGGCAATAGCTAAATTCTAATCGCCGTATTGATATATTTTCTATGTATGTAATTTAAAGCGGGCAACATTATGTCAAGCGATTATATCTACAAAACCCCATCCAAAACCCCATCCAAAACCCCGTCAATCCCCGCCTCATCCTCATAAGCCAGTTCAATCGGCACGGGCCAGATGCGGCCACGGGCGGAGGGGGGCATTTTGACCATGTCTTTGTCGGTCGTCACCACCGTCAGCCCTTGCTCATCGGCCCGCGCCAGCAGGCGGTTTATCATCGAGCCGGTATAGTGGTGGTGGTCGGGAAAGCTCTCGGAATCCGCAATCTCCGCCCCCAAGCCCCGCAATGTCTCGAAGAATTTCTCAGGCCGCCCGATCCCCGCAAAGGCCAGCACCCGCGCGCCGTCGAACGACATCCCCGTCACACGCGGCGCGATTCTGGCGCGGATAACCGCAATCTCTTCCGGCAGCGGCA
>CALDZQ010000231.1 GCA_937944035.1 uncultured Neomegalonema sp.
CCCCGCCGTCATGTTCTCACCCCACAGCGGCGTATAGGCCAGCGACAGATACGCCCCGCCCAGCCCCGCACATGCGCCACCAAACAGCACGGCGGCAAACCGCGAGCGCAGCACTTTCAGGCCGACCGCGTTGGCCGATTCCGCATCATCGCCGATTGCCCGCAACTTCAGGCCGGAGCGGGTGCGATTGATGTAAAACCACACCAGCACCGCCAGCGCCAACGCCCCGTACACCATCGCATCATGGCCCATCAAAGCGCGCGCAAGCGGTGAGTCAGGTAAATTCTCAGCGCTCATCACGGGCGGCAGCGGCGTCACCGTTTTGCCGACATAGCCCTGCCCGATCAGGCCGGATGCGCCCGTGCCGAATATCGTCAGCGCCAGCCCGCTCGCGGCTTGGTTGGCCGTAAAGCCCAGCGCCACCAGTGCAAACAACGCCGCCGCACCAGCACCCGCCGCCGCCCCCGCCGCAATGCCCATCGCGCTCGATCCGGTGCTGAACGTCACCGCAAACGCGGCCACCGCGCCCAGCAGCATCATGCCCTCAACCCCAAGGTTCAGCACACCCGACCGCTCGGCCACCAGCTCACCCAGCGCCGCGAACAGAAGCGGCGTGGCGGCGACGATCATCGCAAAGATAAACGGCTCCATCCCTTACGCCCCCGCTCTTGAACGGAAGCGCAGCCGGTAATGCACCAGCGTGTCACAGGCCAGCAGGAAGAACAGCAGCATCCCCTGAAACAGAAACGAGACGTTTTTCGGCAGTTTCAGCAAAATCTGCGCATTCTCGCCCCCGATATACGTCACCGCCAGCGCACCCGCCGCAATCAGCGCCCCTATCGGGTTCAACCGCCCCAAAAACGCGACGATAATCGCCGTAAACCCGTATCCGGCGGAAATATCCGGCTGGAGTTGCTGGATCGTCGAAGTCACCTCGACCGCGCCCGCCAGCCCGGCAAGGCCACCCGACAACAACATCACCCAGGTGATCGTCTTCGCCTCGGAGAATCCGGCAAACTTCGCCGCCAGCGGGGCCATGCCCATCGTCCGCACGCTGAACCCGCGCCGCGTGTGATACAACACATACCACAGTGCAAAGGCCACAATCACCGCCAGCGGCAAGCCCCAATGCAGCCGCGTTCCCGGTACGAGTATCGGCATCAATGCCGCGTCGGGGAAGCTGGCCGATTTCGGAAAACCCCGCCCCAGCGGATCATTCCAAGGCCCGCGCACCAGCCAGTCCAGCAACAGCGCCGCCACATAGGTCAGCATCAGACTGACCAAAATCTCATTCGCCCCGGCTTTGATGCGCAGGATCGCGGGTATCCAGCCCCAGACCATCCCCCCGATCACCCCCGCCACCATACACAGCGGCAACAACCACAACCCCGCATAAGCTTCGGGCGCGAACAGCGCGACACCGCCCGCGAAAATCGCGCCCAGCGTATACTGGCCCGGCGCACCGATATTGAACACACCCGCCCGAAACGCCAGCGCCAATCCGCTGCCGATCAGCGCCAGCGGGATCGCTTTGACCATCAATTCCGAACGGCTGTAGGCATCGGCAAACGGCGAGAGGAAATACACCTCCAGCACCTTCACCGGGTCTTTGCCCATCACCGCCATCAGCGCCAGACCCGCCACAATCGTCAGCGCCACCGCAAGAAGCGGCGACAGCACGGCGAACAGCATCGACGGCGCTGTGCGGCGCTCCAACCTCATGCGCCCGTCTCCACCATCGACACGACATTCGCGTCCGATCCGCCCATCAGCAGACCCAGCGATTCCGCCGTAACATTCGACACCAGCTGCGGCTCTGACAGCGTGCCCCGATGCAGCACGGCGACCCGATCACAGATCGCAAATATCTCGTCCAGATCCTGAGAGATCACCACAACCGCCGCCCCGTCTTTGCTCAGATCCAGCAGTGCCGCATGGATCGCCGCCGCCGCGCCCGCATCCACACCCCAAGTCGGCTGCGCCACCACGAACACGCCCGGTTTGCGCACAATCTCGCGCCCGATGACAAATTTCTGCAAATTTCCGCCCGACAGCGCCCCCGCGAAAGGATCACTGCCATCGGCCCGCACGTCAAACAGCTTACGCACCTTACGCGCGGATGAGACCGCTTTGCCCAGCGCATTGTGAGTCAGGTGATAATTCTCGGACAGCCGCAAATCCGCAATCGCCGAATGCCCCAGCCGCCGCTCCGGCGCAAAGGCCATCCCCATCCGACGCCGCGTTGTGACGCTGAACCGTCCGATGGGCGCACCGTCAATCGTGATCGCGTCATGCTTTCGCACAGGCGCTTCGCCGCTCAGCGCCGCGAACAATTCCGACTGCCCCTCGCCCGCAACGCCTGCGATGCCCAGAATTTCGCCCCGGCGCGCCGAGAACGTCACATCGTGCAGCGCTTGCCCCCCCGCCGCGCGCAGGCTCAGCCCCGCCACTTCCAGCCGCGCGGTTCCGACATAAGCGGGCGTTTTCTTGGGCCGCTGGATCACACTGCCAACCATCATCTCCGCCAGCGAGGACGCGGTTTCTTTGCGCGGATCGCAGGTCGCAACAACCTTGCCCCGCCGCAGCACCGTGGCCGTGTCACACAAACCGCGCACCTCCTCAAGACGGTGCGAGATATACAGGATCGCACAGCCATCAGCCGCCAGCCGGTCCAGCGTCTTGAACAGCGCTTCGGCCTCCTGCGGGGTCAGCACAGATGTCGGCTCGTCCATAATCAGCAGACGCGGATTTTGCAGCAGACAGCGGATTATCTCCACCCGCTGCCGCTCGCCCGCCGACAGGGTCGAAAGCTGCCGTCGCGGCTCAATCGCGAGGCCGTATTCCTTGCTGAGTGCGGCGACATCCTTGCGGATGCCCGACAACGACCGGTCCGGCAGCACGACAGCCAAATTCTCCGCCACCGTCAGCGCCTCGAATGTCGAAAAATGCTGGAACACCATCCCGATACCCAGCGTCCGCGCCATTGCGGGGCTGGTGATGCGCACAGGCTTGCCGTCCAGAACCAACCGTCCGGCATCGGGCTGCAACACGCCATAGATCATCTTGACCAGCGTTGACTTACCCGCGCCATTCTCCCCCAGCAGCGCATGTTTCTCGCCGGGATAAAGCGTCAGCGACACCGCATCATTGGCTTTGAGCGCGCCGAAGGATTTACTGACTGTATCGATAGATAACAGCGGCACGCGCGGGACTGCCGTTTCTGGGGCGACCCTTTTGCCGCTGATCGCATCCATATCGCCGGCGGGCGGCGTCTCGGCTTCAGCCGGAATGCTGGCAACAGCCGCCGTCGCAACACCCGCCATCGCAACGCCCGCCGCCACCGCTCCGGCCACACCCGCAGCGGGCGCGGATTGCAAAGGATCGGATGTTGGCGGGACGCCCGTATCATTCCCGGCCCCCTCAGGCAAAACCGGAGGCGCTTGTTTGGGGTGAGGCAAAGGCTCACGGCCCGACGTGGCGGGCTTGGCAGACGACTTGGCAGACTTGGCAGACTTGGCAGACTTGGCGGGCGCAACGGATGACGGTATCGCCTCCTCCACCCCCGAAGGCAAATCCACCCGGCCATAAGTGATGGTCACAGAATCGGGCCTGCGCGGCATTGCACCGGGCCGCGCTGATATTGCGAGCGGCCCCGTAATAGGCGGCATATCCGCAGAAAAATTGACAGGAAAACCGCGCCCCCCAATCGAGTAGGAAGCGGTAAAACTCACCTTTGGCGGCAGGTTCTCCAAGGCGCACACGCTCCGTCGATACGTTACACTCGCAGCGCGTTACACATGAACGCCCGTGAAAGGCGTGTCAACATGAACAACCCTACCCCTCGCTTGCACGAACCGGCCCTGATACCGTCGTTGTAAAAGGGCTGCTGCCCTGCTTGGATGAGGAGGACCGCACAGCAAGGCGGTCCATTTCCGCGTAACGCGCATCCAATGTACCGAATGCCGGGACCATATCGACCCCGATCTCAACTTCTTCGGTGTCATTATCCGTGCGTGAAAACCACTTACCTAAAAAACCCGTCATAACTTCGCCCCCGCGACATTGTGTCAATTTCATACTAGTCTCGATCTCAGAAGTTTCCAGTGCGAAATCCGGTCCAAATCGTTATTTATGCGCCGGAGAAAATATAATCCTGCGCCCCGGCGCCGAAACGGGACCATTCGCTTATGACACAACTCACCATCGGATTGGTTGCACATGACCGGATGAAGCCCGCCCTCGCGGAATGGGCGGCCCGCAATCAAGCTTATCTGACCCCGCACAGCATCGTCGCAACCGGGACAACGGGGAAGGTTCTGGCCGACCATGTCCCATCCCTAAACATCCGGAGTCTCAAAAGCGGACCCTTCGGCGGCGACCAGCAACTCGGCGCGATGATCGCGGGCGAAGAGCTGGACGCGCTGATCTTCTTTCAGGATGTCATGACCAGCCAGCCGCATGATGTGGATGTCAAAGCGCTGATCCGCCTGTCCGTGCTTTACGAGATCCCCGTCGCCTGCAACCGTGCCAGCGCCGACATGATCGTCACCAGCCCGCTATTCGCGGATCGCAGCACGTTGCCGGATTATGGCGGGCCGGAAAAACAGTTCAAAGATTGGCTCAATCGCCTGAATTGACGCGCATTGTGTACTGCACCGCGATTTCACGCAGCAGTTTTTGCAGGATTGCCGCCGGATAATCACGGTAATCCTCAATCGCCATCACAAACGACCCCGCCCCCCGTGCAACATTCTCGCGATAATAAGGCTCCGGGTCAGGCTCGGCTCCGCGTATCGCCAGTCCGTTGATCACCAGCCCGTCGAACAACCCGCGCCGGGCGAAATAAATCGGCTCGATCCCGATATTCGACACGCCATCCCCAGTCAGATCGATAATCTTGCGATCACACGGCGCATCTTTGAGCAGTTCGGCCGAGAATTGCAGCCCTTTGGCCACCGCCGTCGGCCTGTCGTCAAACCGGCGCGGAGCCGCCGCCGTGGCATCAGCAAACCCTGCAATCGCGGCTTCATCAGACAGCACCGTCCACGGCACGACCTGCTCCTGATGCTTATAACCGCTCCAATGCACCACGGTCACGGTGACATGCGCCCCCGGCACAGCCAGCATCGCATCACGCAAAAGCGGCGTCCGGAAAGCCCGCGCGATCCCATCCATCTGCAAACGGTATTCGTCCCCGTCAATACTGCTCGACACATCCGTCGCCAGCACCAACGCAAGCCGACATCCCGCAAATGCCGGAACGGTGAGGGACAGCCAGGCCGCGAGAATAAGAGCGATGCGCATTCCCTCAGCCTACCAGCGCCCCCATATAATGCAAATCAGCGCCTTCCCCCGAAAGGACAGCCCGTGAAAACCGCCCTGATTTGCCTCGCCCTTGCCATCGTTGCTGTGCTGGCCCGTTGGGCGCATAAACGCGCCGGGCCGTCGCCGCAAAAACACTCCAACGCGGCAGGCGTCACAGGCCATGATAAAGGCGCGGTCGTCGGCTCCGGCAGTGAGGGACAAGGGATCGGTTAGAGTGGCCCTTAAAGGTCGTGTCACGCCATCACACAAACCAAAGGACATCTTGTCTCGAACCCTGACGAGCGTCTATCACTCCCCCATGAGCACACGATCCGACTACGCAACCAACCATCTCGCCCGTACCCTGCGCAGCGGGTCCGTCGGGCGCGGACAGGCGCTTTGCCTCGACGACCGCAAGCGCGGGCTTCGCCTCAGCTATGCCGACATCTTTGCAATGGCCGAGCGTTACGCCAGTGCCATCGCCCAAGCAGGCGTCAAACCGGATGATCGGGTGATGGTTCAGGCGGAGAAATCCGTGGAGGTCATGGCGGTCTATCTGGGCACAGTGCTGGCGGGCGCGGCCTTTGTCCCGCTCAACACCGCCTACACCGCCCGCGAGTTGGAACACTTCATATCCGACGCGAAACCCGCCCTCTTTATCTGTGACCCCGCAGCGCGCGGGACCTTCGCCCCCATCGCCACGGCCAACGGCGCAACCGTCCTGACTTGCGACGCCACGGGATCGGGAACGCTGGCGGAGGCGGGCGCCAATGCCGCCGACAGCTTCGAGGCCATCCCCCGCGCAGCCGATGATCTGGCCTGCATCCTCTACACATCCGGCACGACAGGGCGCTCCAAAGGGGCGATGCTGACCCACGCGAACCTCGCCTCAAACGCCGAAACCCTGCGCGATTACTGGCGGTTCACGAGCGACGATGTGCTGATCCACGCCCTGCCGATCTTCCACGCGCACGGGCTGTTCGTCGCCATCAACGTCTCGCTGACGGCGGGCGGGGCGATGCTGTTCGAGCAGAAATTCGACGCCGACCGCGCCCTTGCGCTGATGCCGGATGCGACAGCGATGATGGGCGTGCCCACCTTCTACACCCGCCTGCTGCACCATGACGGCCTGACCTTTGAGGCCACCGCCGGAATCCGCGTGTTCATCTCCGGCTCCGCGCCCCTGCCGGCCGAGACGCACCGTGACTGGACAGCGCGCACAGGCCACAACATCCTCGAACGCTACGGCATGACCGAGACGGCGATGAACACCTCGAACCCCTACGACGGCGAGCGCCGCCCCGGCACGGTCGGTTTCCCGCTGCCCGGCATCGAGATACGCGTCACTGAACCGGAGACAGGCGCGCCCCTCCCCAATGGCCGGATCGGCGGCATCGAGATACGCGGCCCGAACGTTTTCAAAGGCTATTGGCAGATGCCGGAGAAAACCGCCGAAGAATTCCGCGCCGACGGTTTTTTCATTACCGGAGACTTGGGCGTTATCAGCGAAGACGGCTATGTCACCATCGTCGGCCGCTCTAAAGACCTGATTATCTCAGGCGGTTACAACATCTACCCCAAAGAGATCGAAAGCCTGATCGACGCGATTGACGGGGTGGTTGAATCCGCCGTCTTCGGCGTCCCGCACCCCGATTTCGGCGAAGGCGTCGTCGCCGCCGTGGTCAGGCAGCCGGACGCCGCGCCGGACGCCGCCACAATCATCGCCGCCATCGCCCCCGACCTCGCCAAGTTCAAACAGCCCAAAGCCGTGCTGTTCCTAGACGAACTCCCCCGCAACACGATGGGCAAAGTGCAAAAAAACACCCTGCGCACCGACAACGCGGATGTTTTACAGGGGTGAGGCTACCCGCCGGAAAACAGGAAATCATCCGCACCCATATCGGCAAAGCTCAAGCCGTTTGCCAACAGCACCCGATCCGCCCCAACGCTGATTTGCAACCCCGCCGCAGTATCCTCGAACGTGAGATCATCAAACGAGGCGGCGGCGGTTCCGGAGAAGTGCAGCTTCTCGACCCCGTCATTGGCAAAGTCGGTGATCGTGTCGCTGCCCCAGTGCTGATGGAACACGAAAATATCCGCCCCCTCCCCGCCCGTCAGCGTATCGCTGCCGATCCCGCCCTGCAAAGTATCGCCGCCACCATCGCCTCTCAGCGTGTCATTACCCGACCCGCCGCTGATGTGATCCGCGCCCGTCCCGCCGGACAGCCAATCAGAATTCGCCCCGCCCTTAAGCTCATCCGCCCCCGCACCACCCAGCAGGGTGTCCAGCCCGTCACCGCCGTTCAGCCGGTCATTGCCGAACCCGCCACTCAACCAATCACCTTGTGTGCCGCCGTCGAGCGCATCATGCCCCGCCCCCCCGAACAGCTTGTCCGCGCCCGCATCACCGGACAACGCGTCGTCGCCCCCCGCTCCGGCAAGCGTATCATTCCCGTGTCCGCCATTGGCCCCGTCATCGCCGGCCCCGCCGTTCAGATAGTCATTCCCCTGCGCCCCGCTGAGCGTATCTGCGCCGCCCTCCCCCAGCAGCCGGTCATCGTCAGCCCCGCCATCCAAGACATCCGCCCCCGTACCGCCCGACAGCGTGTCCGCACCCTCGCGCCCGCGCAACACATCATTGCCCGCATAGCCGCGCAAAAAGTTGGTGAGGGCATCCCCGTCCAGAACATCGCTGTGAACAGTGCCGAGCACCCCTTCGATGCCCTCCAGCCTGTCCCCGGCCGCATCACCACCGCCCGCCGCACCCGTTGTCAGGTCAACGGCAACACCCGCCCGCGAGCCGCGATAATCGGCGAGATCAAACCCGCCGCCACCGTGCAGCAGATCAGCGCCCGCCGCCCCGCGCAGCACATCATCGCCGCCGCCGCTGAACAGCGTATCGCCCTGCGTCCCGCCCAGCAGAACCCGGTCCGCATCGCGGCCTTTGCCAAAAGATGCGCCACTGTCAGCGATCCGAAAATCACCATTCGCGGCGTCGATAAACCCAAGGTCAACAACCTCTTCCAGACCATCCGCGAAATCAGACGCATTGCGCAGCGCCGTCCCACCGCTGAAGATCGTGTCAAAAAGATCAACCGTCAGCGCTGTATCGCCCTTACCGGGGCCATAGGCATATTGCCCCTCAAGCATCCGGATCACATTATGATGCAATGACGCATCAACCGCGCCGGACGTTCGAATCCCGCCATTGTGCGAGCCGTACCCCGCCTCAATATCCGGGTCCGCGCGCCCGTCGGCGATCACCTGGTTGATATAGCCGTTATCGATCAGCGTGTTATAGGCATAGATCATCCGCTCCGCCCCGTTGACGGTCAAGCCCGCCTGACCGGAGCGGACGATCAGATTATCCGAGACTTGTATCTGCCCGTGAACCCACCCGTTCGCCGCCGTGGTATCCTGGATGTGGATGCCTTTGCCCTCGTCCAGAACCTTGGTCACAGGCGCGGTTTTTGAAGCCGCCCATGAAACCAGCAGCGTATAATTGTCGTACAGCTCGTTGCCGGAGATAATCACTTTCGCCGCATCATTATCGTCAATGCTGGTCAGGTTCTTGAACGTGATCCCATGCCCGCCATTGGAGTTATACCAGTTCACCCGCGAGATCGTGTTGTCCAGGATGCGCAGATAATCCGATCCGCCCAGCCCCGAAATTCCGCTACCGGGGGAGTCGTGAATGTCGTTGCCGACGATGTCGATATGATGCGTGCCGGCGTTGATGCTGACTGCATTGCTGTTCCAGTAGAACGGCTTTTTACCGTTCAAATCGGAAACCGAGGTTTCAAGAGTCGCGTCAGGATCGCGGGCGCGGATCGAGCCGTCGGGCAGCTTGTAGAGATACTGCGCCGCCAGCGCGTCCTCCAAATTCATCTCACCTGCCGGACCTTCAATATCGAACCCCTCGACCCTCACGAAGGTTGAATCCACAATCCGCACCGCACCGCCGCCATCGTATTTCAACTTAACGGCCGCACCCGGTTCAGGCTGATAAGTGATGTAGCCATCTGTGGCATTTCCGTGGACGCCCCGGATGCCGAGAACAACATCGGTCCCGGACTTCCAGATGTCACCATCGCCAAAACTGGCGTTGTTGTATTCCCCGGCGAGGAAATAAACGCTGTCCCCCGCCTGAACCACCTCATTGGCGGCCTTTACCGTCGCAAAGGGCGACCCGCGCGAGCCGTCATTCGCGTCATCACCACCCGTACCAATATACCAGATAGTACCAGCCATGATTCCGCCCCCGCTCAAACATCAGGGAAGCGTAGTCTAAACAATATCAATCACGTTTAAAGACGGCAGTACGTTTTTAAACCATCAGGCGCTGCGTTCCTGGCCGGATTTCACATCCGCCAGCGCCACAGGGCGGGACAGCCAGCGGTCGAGGCAGGCTTTCATGGTTTTAGGCGAGATTGGTTTGGGCACGTAATCATCCATCCCCGCAGCAATACAGCGGTCCTTATCGCCATTAATCGCGTGGGCGGTGACACCGATAATCGGCGTCCGTGTGCCATCCAGAACCTCCAATGCCCGAATAGCACGGGTCGCATCCAGGCCGCTCATCACTGGCATCGACACATCCATACAAATGAGAGCGGGACGTATCTTGCGATACAGATCGACACCCTCTTGCCCGTTGACGGCGATTTCGACCGAATATCCGGAAGTCACCAATATCTGTTTCAGCACAACCTGATTGATGAGATTATCCTCCACGATCAGGACATCCACACCGTGCGGCAGCGCCGGAGCCTCAGGTTCAAGCGCCTGCCCTCTCTCGACATGCCCGCTCTCAGCCTGCCCATTCTCAACCTGCATAACCAGTTCATCAAGCATGGTTTCAACAATCGCATTCCGCAACTCGGCGGCGGTGACAGACCTGCGCAGCACCTCATGCACCCCCGCCCGCTTGAAACGCGCTACATCGCGTGCCTCATTGCCATCCGCCAATACCAGCAAGGGGGCGTTGGCGATAACCGGATCGCCTTTAATCGCCCTAACCACTTCCAAACCGTTCAACAGCCGCACATGATCGTCAATAATGACCAGATCGACAGTCAAATTGCGCCGTTTCGCCGATTGCAAAAACACCAGTGCTTCCACACCCGACGTGACGGTTGCCGTCTCAAACCCCCAGTCACCCAGATACTCGTGCAATATTCCTGTTTTTGACACCGGATCAGCAACAACCAACACACGGGCGCTTTTCAGCTGATCGGGGATGGTCGCAGCAACGCCCGCAACCGTTTCAACGGGCATGGGCAGCGTGACGGTAAAGACCGAACCGGTCCCCTGCTGCGACTGGACACAGATTTTGCCGCCCATCTTATCGACAAGTGAAGCGGCGATAGAAAGCCCCAGTCCCAAACCGCCCTGCATCCGGCTCATCGATCCGTCCGCTTGCGAGAACATCTCGAAGATGCTGCCCTTTTTGCAATCGGGGATGCCGACGCCGGTATCGGTGACGATAAAATCGAGTGTCGCAATGCTGCCGGCCCCGACACGCCCCGACACGTCGATGGTTACTTCGCCATGATGCGTGAATTTGACCGCATTCCCGACGATATTGGTGAGAATTTGATGGATACGCTGCGGATCAGCAATGAAAAGCTTCGGCAACTTCGCGTCAATATCGACCGAGACGCGCAGCCCCTTCACCGCGATCTCAGCCGAGTATTGTGACATAACATCCTGAACCGTTTGGCGCAGGTTGAAAGGCATCGGTTCAAGGGCGAATTGCCCCGAACTGATATTGGAGAAATCGAGCAGGTCATTGATGACCGTCAGCAATGCGGACCCTGATCGTAAGATCATATCCGCATAACTGGCTTGCTCGTCATTCAGATCTGTGTGTTTCAGCAGTTCGGCCAGCCCCATCACACCATTCATCGGTGTGCGGATTTCATGGCTCATATTGGCCAAAAACTGAGTCTTCGCCTCAGCCGCCTGTTCGGCCGCGATACGCGCTTCCTCGCTTTCAAAATACCCGGTAACATCGACGACATACCCGCTAAAACCCGTTACTTCGCCGTCTTCATCGAAAGCAGTTTGTGTGAACTCGGAAACATGGCGCACAGCGCCTGACTTTGTGAGGATGCGATATTTCAGGTTAATCCCGGTGATCGATCGCTTTTTCTTCCAGGCATCCCCTTCACGCCCAACCCGCGCAAGGTCATCCGGGTGAATCATCTCCGCAAAACTCACCCGCCCGTCAACGAAATGCGACGCGGGCCATCCGGTCAGCGCTTCAACATTGGGCGTGACATCCGCAACAGGCCATACACCCGTGGCATTCTCCCACAGGAAAATACAAACCGGACCCTGTGAAAAAGCATTGCGGAAAGCGTCCAGATTCATGCAACCAACCAAAGTAAAAACCTAACCCGGAGTAGAGTTTCGGCTAAATTAGTTAGGTGCGAATTACTAAAGTCGAAATTTGATTATTAACGTATACTGTAATTTTTCTTAAGATTCTCAATAATATCATTAATCGTTTCAAGCACTCAACCTTGTTGATCTGACGCGATTTGCGACTTGAAAAGCCCGTCAGACTTTCTCGAAAACGTTCTGATATACCCCCGCCCGCGATGGTCGCAGAGCGGGGGCAGTCAGCGTGACTTTTAACTCTTCGTTTGCGCGCCTTTGAAGGTCAACGTCATCTGCTCGACACCGATCGCCGCGCCAAGTCCTTCGCCGGTCGAGACGCTCACAGGCTGCAAAGCGATGGAGTCCTCACCGCCGCCCACCAGCGCACGCGCGCCAATGCTGTAGCCCACCGCCGCATCGGCAGACGCGCCGCCATAGCGGCCCTCAAGCACACCCGATTCCTCGAACGTGGACGGTGCAACCACAGCCCAGCGCAGCGTTTCCTCATCGGTAACGCTCAGATCGACGCCGAATTTGCGAATTTCCATCGCGTACAGCTCTTCCTCGTTCGATACGGGGTTTTCAAAGCTGCAAATAAATTCCTGCGTCGAATAGACGACGAAATTCGCGCCATCGACCATGCTGCAATTCAAGTACCCGACCTCAAGACGGCCATCATCCTGCTCAGCAGCATTTTTGGCCTGCGCGCTGAATGTCGATGCGCCCATAACCAGAGCGATTGCGGAAGCGGTGATTTTCTTTGCGATTGTCATTGCAGTGAACTCCTTGATTGGATCGTACGATGTGAAGTCGCTCCACCCTGAATCGGTTCCAAAAAAAATCGCGGTGGTTTCCAGAGTGACTTTTTTGCATCGCAGCATTGTAAGGATACGGCGCGCCTGTCGGACGAGGGTTTTGGTGTGACAATCTTGAGCGCACTCTTGACATATGTTCTTATATAGTTCTACTTGGTGCCGACTTGGTATCGGAAAAGGACTTATTTAGCACCGTATGGATTGGACACTCGCCATAGACCGTCACCGCGACGCGCTGGTTAGGATGGTTGCCGCGCTGCTGCTTATGGCAGGCGACGGGGAGGTTATGCCGAGGCATGTGCGCACGGGGATTTGGCGGGTTTTACGGCCTGCGGAATCCGCGTTTCGGCGGTTGCTGGTAGTCGTCAAAGTGGTTCTCAAGATTGAGGCCGTGGTGCGTGTTGCGCGCGCTGCGGCTGTGCCTGTGATTACGGATGCGTCGCAAGGGGCGGCGCGGGTTCCGGCATTTGCGCTGTTCGATGCGCGCAAATCCTTTAAGCCGCGTTCGGCTTGGCGGGGCCGCAAGCCGCAGCCGAATATCCGGTTTTTCGACGATGTGGAGGTTTTTGAGCCTGTTGTTGTCGTCTCGCCCGATGATGCGGTCAGTCCGGCGCAGTTGATGCGGCGGTTATCGGCTTTGCAAGCCGCGTTGGGTGATGTGCCGAAACAGGCGCGAAGGCTGGCGCGGTGGGAGGCCAAGCGTGAGGCGGGGCGCTCTGAAACGGGCAAATATATCGCGCCGATCAGGCCGGGGAAGCCGCCCGGTCACAGGGATCGCGGGCGGCATCCGGTGGATTTTGTGCTGAAAGATTGTCACGCGTTGGCGCTTTACGCGCTGCATGACCCGCCGGATACGGGGTGAGATTTGAGGTTTGCTCTCCCGCGCGCGGTGCGGGGAGGATTTTGGTGTGTTTGGTCTACCGCTCCAAATGCACAATCGCGTTGGCGTAATAGCGCAGGATATGGGCATCGTCGGGATTGGCGCGGATCATACCGTCATCTTCTACCACCAGCCGCCGCAAGCGCAGCATACGCAAACCGACCTCCACCGCATAATCATCATCACCGCGCGGAATATGCGCATGAGCGCCCGCTTTGACCAGCGTGTGCAATAACGCCAGCGTCCGCGCTTTCAATTCCAGCGGGCTGAGCGCCGCCTCAGCCTCCAACAAAACGGTGGCGATCAGGGAAACGGGTAGAACGGGAATCACGTCTCCGACCCGGCGCAACAGTTCATCCCCCAACGGCGCGAGGTCAGCCGCATCGCTGTGGCCCGCCATGAATTCTGTCAGGGACAGCGGTTTTCCGAAACTGACGCACGCATAGCCGAACCGGTGCATCTGTCCCGTGATCCGCCGCCATGTCAGACGGCCCACAAAGGCCAGCGCCTCCCAAGGCCGCACTTTAAAACGCCGCGAGCCTTCCGCTTCCGCCTGATCGGTGAGGATGCGGTCCTCCAGCACGCGGTCGTAGTTCAGTCCAACAGGTATAAACACCACATCCCGCGACACGCCCGGCTCGAACCCTTCGGTCATATAGGCCAGCAGGCCCAGCTTCAGCGGTTGCAACGTGCCGTCACGGCTCAACCCGCCTTCAGGGAACACCGCTTGCGTCACCCCGCCCTCGGTCGCCATCGCCACGTAGCGGGACAGAACTTTACGATAGAGCGCGTTGCGGGATTTGCGGCGGATGAAATAAGCGCCCATCGACCGGATCAGGCTTTGCAACCCCCAAACCCGCGCCCATTCCCCCACCGCATAGCTGAGCGCCGAGCGTTCCGCCGCGAGATACGTCACCAACAAATAATCGACATTCGAGCGGTGGTTCATCACAAAAACCACCGTCGCAGTCGGGTCCACTTTCGCCAGCGCGTCCTCGTCAATAAACCCCAGCCGGACACGATACAGCCCTTGGCTGATCCACCGCGCAATCCGCGCCCCGAATGCGAAATAGGCAAAGGCGGAGAACGCGGGCACGGTCTCGCGCGCGTATTTTTCCACCTTCTCAAGTGCCACTTCGCGAGGGACATTCTCCTCGCGTACATATTCATCCATCGCCTGCATGACCTGTGGATCATAGATCAGACGGTCGATCAGGACTTTACGCTTGGTCAGCTTGAACGGCTGGATTTTCAAGGCGAGGCGCTGGTTAACCGTATCAATCGTGCGATTTACCCGCTTGCGGAACATCCAGCGTATCGACGGCCCGATAATCCGGTCCAACAATCCTGCGATGCCCAGCACCCCCGCACACACGGCCAGCCAAACGGGAATTTCAATCGTTCCGAACATTTTCACAAGCTATCGGTGATCGCGATCAAAAGCGATCAGATTGCGCCGCGCACCGCTTATGCGGCATCACCCAGACCACGCCCGAACGATAGATGGCGAGGCTTCGAAAAGCCCCGCCATCCATCGTACAACACACGAATACTCGTTTACACACGTCAGATGTGTCACACAGCGGCTTGATGTGGGTCAGGGTGGGTCTCACCGCCAGTGATCGACGACTCACATAAACACAGTTCACGGGAGCATAATGTGATATATATCACACTCCCAATTTAATACATCATACGTTAAGATCGCTCCGAGACAGCAGCAGGGGGGCAACCGTGCCATCATCAGTCATCAGTTTTCTGGCCAATTCCGCCATGTTCGGCGGGATTGAAGATTCGTTATCCGAGGGGTTGGTCGCGCGCGGCACATCTGTGACACTTGATTCGGATCAATCGCTTTTCCTGGAGGGCGACAAGGCCGAAGGGTTTTATGTTGTGAAATCAGGCGGACTCAAAGCGACGCGCATCTCGGCGGATGGCGGAGAGCAACTGTTGGCCGTTTTCAGCATGGGCGATGCCATCGGGGAAATGGCGATTTTCGATCACGCGCCCCGCTCTGCCACCATCGAGGCCTTGCGCCCGTCCACCCTGATATACTGGTCAAAGGCGGGGTTTTTCCGATTTGCTGATGAGCATCCAGCGCTGTATCGCCAGATGCTCAGCATGATGGCGCGGCGGTTGCGCGATACCAATGACGCCCTCGCCGCCCGCGATTTTCTGCCCTTGGCGGGCCAACTCGCCCAAGTCATGCTCCGCCTTCGCAAGGGCTTTGGTGATGCGATGGGCGACAACACGGGCCGCATCGCCCACAAACTCACCCAAGCCGAACTTGCCGCCATGATCGGGGCGAGCCGTGAAAATGTCAGCCGCGTCCTCAATGACTGGAAGCGCAAGGGCTTGCTGTCCCGTGAGGGCGGCTACTATCACTTGCTCAACGAGGACGCGTTGGAGGATCT
This sequence comes from uncultured Neomegalonema sp., assembly GCA_937944035.1. Classification (GTDB taxonomy): domain Bacteria; phylum Pseudomonadota; class Alphaproteobacteria; order Rhodobacterales; family Rhodobacteraceae; genus JAHDDY01. Next base: position 15,798 of record CALDZQ010000231.1, read on the forward strand.
GAGCGTCGGATGACCTCTCAGCCTTCGTAGAACTCGCTCGCCCCGCCGACAAAGCTCTGCCAGCCGAACCAGTACGCGATATGGCCGGGCAGGCGCGGCAAGCGCTTTCCTGAGGTGCTGACCAACCCTTCCTCATCAACACGCCAAACCGAGCCGTCCGATGCGGTCAGCGTCTCAGCCGATCCTGAGAACCGCAGTCCGCCCGACCCATAGGCGCGCACGGTGCGGGTATCGGCCTCGCCAACCAGCACCACATCCTGAAACCCGACGCGGTCATTAATCACCGGATTAGCCCGGAACGCGTCCAGAGGATAAGCTTTTGCACCGCCCGGAACACGAAGGCCGAAGACGTAGTCTTTCTGCTCCAGATTTTTGCCGCCGCCAAGCGACGGGAACATCAGATCGTTGGAAGCGAAATACTCGCGATACACCTCGCCGGAACTGTAATCACGGCTGTGTCCGGTTTGCAGTGACAGAACCCGTGTATCGGGATGCTTCGCGCGCCATTTCGTCCATGACGTGATCGTAACCGGCAGCGCTTTCAGCTCGATACCGCT
>CALDZQ010000232.1 GCA_937944035.1 uncultured Neomegalonema sp.
AAGGGTCTCAACTGCATCGGCGAGGATGGCACGGGCGGACCGACGGTCGAGCCGTGCGGGGTGTGCGAGAACTGCACCTCCATCGTTGAGAGCCGCCATGTCGATGTGATCGAACTCGACGCCGCCTCGCATACGGGCATCGATGATATTCGAGAGATTATCGAGGGAGCAAAATACCGCCCCGCGATTGGCCGCTACAAAGTCTACATCATCGACGAGACGCATATGCTGTCGAAGAACGCGTTCAACGGCTTGCTCAAGACGCTGGAGGAGCCGCCCGCGCATGTGAAATTTCTGTTCGCGACCACCGAAATCCGCAAAATGCCTGTCACCGTGCTGTCCCGCTGTCAGCGGTTTGACCTGCGCCGGATCGAGCCGGATCGCCTGATCGCGCATCTTCGCACCATCGCCGACGCCGAAAACGTGACCATTGATGATGACGCGCTGGCGCTGATTGCGCGGGCGGCGGAGGGATCGGTGCGTGATGCGCTGTCGCTGCTGGACCAAGCCATTGCGGATGGCGGGCAGGATGCCGCGTCCGTGCGCGCGATGCTGGGGCTGGCGGATCGGGGGCGGGTGCTGGACCTTTTCTCCTTGATGATGAAGGGCGAGGCCGCCGCCGCGTTGGCCGAATTGCGCGACCAATACCGCTCCGGCGCGGACCCTGAAGTGACGCTGAACGATCTGGCCGAAACCGCGCATTGGCTTTCGACCCTGAAAGTCGCGCCCGATATTGCCGATGATCCCTCGCTGCCAGCAGAAACACGGGCGCAGGGCAAGGCGCTGGCGGAATCGCTGGCGATGCGGGTTTTGGCGCGATCATGGCAAATGCTGTTGAAATCGCTGGAAGAAGTGCAACGCGCGCCCTCGGCCCTGATGGCGGCAGAGATGGCGGTGATCCGGCTTTGTGCGGTCGCTGATTTGCCCAGCCCCGAAGATCTGGTGCGTAAACTGGGTGATGGCAGCGGTGTCACGCCCGCCCGTCCGGCCTCCGCGCCAAGCGGCGGCGGCAGTGGTGGTAGTGGCGGTGGAGCGGGTGCGGCTTTGCGGGTCGCCTCCACCAACGCGGCCCCGCGCCCGGACCCCCGCCCCGAACCCCAGGGCGAAACCGCGCAGCTTGCCCGCCCCGACCCGGCCGAAGACATCGCCCTTGCGGGTTTGCCGCAAACCTTTGACGAGCTGGTCGCCTTTATCCGCGACCAGCGCGACGGCGAGTTGTTGTATGATGTTGAGACGGGCGTGAAGCTGATCTCCTACGCCCCCGGACGGATCGAATTCGAGCCTGCCAATGGCGCGCGCGGCAACCTTGCGGGAACGCTGGGCGATAAGCTGCGCCGCTGGACCGATGCCCGCTGGATGGTGTCGATTGCCGAAGGACCGGGCGCGCCGACGATTTCGGAAACCCGCGCCGCGACGGCGCAAAGTCTGGAAATGCGCCTGCGCAAGCATCCGCTGGTCGCGGCCGGATTGGCCGCATTCCCCGATGCCGAATTGCGCGCTATACCTTTAAAAGTCGCGGAAGTGGCGGTGGATATGCCGTTCGACCCTGACGAAGACGATGATGATGACAATGATCTTCTTGGAGAAAACTGAATGTTCGGTGGACTGAAAAACTTGGGCGACATGGGTAAAATCATGGCGCAGGCGCAGGAAATGCAGCAAAAAGCCGCCGAAATGCAGGACTCGCTGGAGAATATCACCGTCGAGGGTTCCTCCGGCGCGGGCATGGTCACGGCGACCGTTACGGCCAAGGGCAAGCTGACAAATCTGGTCATCGATCCTACGCTGCTCAAGCCTGAAGATGCGGAAGTCGTGCAAGACCTGATCGTCGCGGCCATCGCCTCGGCGCAGGAAAAGGGCGCGCTGCGGGCGCAGGAAGAAATGCAAAAGCTGATGGGCGACATGCCCGCAGGCCTGCAAGGGATGATGGGCGGATCATAATCCGCGCCCGTCCCTGCGTCATCCGGCCTCTTTCACCTTCAAACGCCGCGCCGCGATCACGATCAGGAAGAGGACCGGGACACCCAGCAGGGCGGCGATCAGGAAGAATTGCGAGTAGCCGAGGCTGTCCACGATTGTCCCCGAATAGCCACCGATGATCTTCGGGAACAGCGTCATCAGCGAGCTGAAAATCGCGTATTGCACCGCTGTAAAGCTGACATTCGTGAGGCTGGACAGGAAGGCGACAAAGGCCGCGCTGGCGATGCCAGCCGTCAGGTTATCCGCCGAAATCACCAGATAAAGCAGGGTCATATCCCGCCCGACCTCGTTCAGCAGGATGAACAGCAGGTTGGTTATGACGGTTAGCAGAGCGCCCGCGAACAGGACACGGATCACCCCGTAACGCACCGCGAGGATGCCGCCGATGAACCCGCCCGCGATGGTCATGAACAACCCGAACGTCTTCACCGTCGCCGCAATCTCTGTCTTCGTGAAGCCGATGTCCTGATAGAACACGTTCGAGATTACACCCAAAACGATGTCCGAAATCCGGTAAAGCCCGATCAGCGCCAGCAACAGCAGCGCGAGGCTGGTCCCGTAGCGTTGGAAAAAATCGCGCACCGGATCGACATAGGCATCGACCACCATCTCCCGGTTCGCCAGCCCGCCGCGCACGCAGGCAAACGCCACCGCACCCGCAACCGCGATGCCGATGGCGAGGCGGACCAACTCGACCAGAAATCCGGCCAGCGCGCGGTTGCCAAGTGCTTCTGTCAACGCTATCCGTGCGTCCTTTACCGAGTCACCGCTGACCATAAACACAAGGATGAACGCGGCTACAGAAAACGCGAACAGCATCAAGAAGCGCAGATAATGGCCGGTATCATGCTCGTGCTTGTCGGATTTTTCGTGATCCGGCTCCGGGATCACCAGCGTCGCGGCCACGCCGATCAGCATCGCGGCGGCCATCCACAGATACGACTGCCGCCACGCATCGTAATCGTAGGTTTCCGCGCTGGATCCGAATTTCTCGGCCAGATAAATCGCGCCCGCGCCCGCGATCAGCATCCCGATCCGGTATCCGGCAATATACGTCGCCGACAGCATGGCTTGCAGGTCTTGGTCAGCGGATTCAATGCGGTAGGCATCGATGACAATATCCTGCGTCGCAGAGGAAAATCCCAGCAATACCGCCGCCATCGCCATCATTGTCAGGCTTGACCCGCCCGAAGCAGGGTCCGTCACCGCCATCCAGCAGATCGCGAGGATGATCGACGCTTGCGAGACCAGTATCCACGCCCGCCGACGCCCCATCCGCGCTGTCAGCAACGGCACGGGCAAGCGGTCAATCAGCGGCGCCCAGACGAATTTGAACGAATAGCCCAGCGCGGCCCAGCTGAACATCGTGACTGACGAGCGGCTCAAGCCCGCCTCGCGCAGCCACAGCCCCAAAGACGAGAAAATCAGCAGGATCGGCAGACCGGCAGACAGACCCAGAAACAACATGGCAATGACGCGCGGGTGCGCGAGAGTCGCGATGGACTCGCCCCAGCTCAGCCCTGTAGCGTTTTGCGTAGTTTTTGAATCACGCACGACGCTGTACTCTTTTGTTTTTTCGCGATTTCCGAGTCGCAAGGTGTTTCCGCGTTGCTCGAAATCGCTCTAGCACAGGTTCTTGCATCATCATCAATCCTTCCCGGTCCGGTCGGAGAAGCGCATACCATTGTTGTACGACGATTGATATTAAAACGCTTTATCCGGCGAGTATTCCGCTTTCACCAAGATCAGAAACCCGCGTGAAGCGTCCGTCCATGAACTCCGCCAAGGGCCGGATATAGACCACATCTTCGCTCACCGATGCATAAACAACCTCAAGCGCCATCGTGCTTTCGCGGTAGGCGATGTGCTTGATCTGATAAGCGCCGCCCTTACGATGCCGCCAATAACTATTCAGTATAGAAACATACTCCGCAAGTTCCAATTCAAGCTCTTCAACTGGTTTTCGTGCTTCATGTGACTTTAAAAACAGACCTCTCAGTTTGCCTATAAGCACCATTATTTTCCTTATTATAAACTTTATTTCTTCGGGTTTGTTGAAAGATATTAATAATTAATTGATGCACGTCCAACGATTGTTCGAGGGGTAGATGACATGATTAGCCTGCTGCCAATATCAACGCATATCTGGAATCTGAAATACCGCCGGAACACAGATGATAAATCTCCCGAAGAAAATATCGAACAAAGCTGGCGGCGTGTTGCATCTGCATTGAGTGCTGTCGAGGCCAGTGACTCTAAAGACGCTTATGCGGATGATTTTTTTGAGGCGATGCGCGATTTTAAGCTGATTCCTGCGGGTCGCATACTGAATACCGCCGGATCTGATCTTGATTGCACGATGGTGAATACTTTTGTCATGGCCGATTTTGACGATACGGTCGAGGGGGTGATGGCGGTGGCGCAAGACGCGGCGAAGACCATGTGCATGGGCGGCGGGCTTGGCTATGATTTCTCGAAAATACGTCCGACAGGGACCGCTTTGGATGAAGGAGACGGCACAGCCGCCGGCCCTTTGGCGGCAATGCGGGTGTGCGATTCGATGTGCGCGCTGATGGCATTCAGCGGCCGCAGGGGCGCGATGATGGCCACGATGCGCTGCGACCATCCCGATATTCGCGCCTTTGTTACCGCCAAGGCCGACAAAGCCTGTTTCACAAACTTCAACCTGTCGGTGATGGTGAGTGACGACTTCATGGCCGCTGTCGCAAGCGATGATGACTGGGCGTTGCTTTGGAAAGGCGCGGTTCAGGACACTTTGCCCGCGCGCGACCTGTGGAACCTGATTTCGGTCCTCGATATATCCGCAACGGAGCCGCAAAAGCGCGCCAAACGCCAGCCCAGAATTATGCTCGCCGCGTCGGCTTGAGATCGCTCAGGTCAGCGCAAGTTTTGCTTAAAGTCACGCAAAATTGGGCGCATTTCAGACTGAGCGCTTAGCCTTCCATAAACGCAAAAAGAGTAATTTTTTTACGCAGTTGGAACAGATCTGAGCGCGTGTGAAGCTTTATCGGCATCACGAGAGTGCGCAACGACGGACAATCAGTGTTTTATACCGAATGAAGGTGGATGAACAAGATGGACAGCGCCGCAGCAGATCATACGGACACGTTGGGTCAGATCGTAAAAGATCAGATCGACCGTCTTTCCAATGCACTCTGGGTTTATGATTTCGATCATAAACGCGTGGTCTGGGCCAACACCGCAGCCTTGGATGTCTGGGCGGCCGATTCCCGCGCGGAGTTGTATGCCCGTGATTTATCCGAAGGCATGTCCTCCTGCGTGGCCGAGCGGCTGAACCAGTATAAAATCGACCTCGTTGATCCGAAACGGGAGGCCAAGGAAATCTGGACGCTGTACCCGCGTGGCGTGGCGCAGACGCTGGATGTCACCTATCGCGGCGTTACGCTGCCAGACGGGCGCATCGCCCTGCTTTGCGACGGTACGCGCGATCAGCAACGCGAACCCGAAGCGCTGCGCAGTGCGGAAGCGTTGCTGCACACCCCCGTGATGATAACGCTGCTGTTGCCGGACGGAACGCCGGTATATCAGAACCCCGCCGCCCGCGCGGCCAGGATAGATCCCGAAATGCGCCTGCGGGATTGGTTCGTCGATTTCTATGAAGCGGAAGATTTCTTTGCCGGAATGCAGCGACACGACCTTATGCAAACAGTGACCCGCCTTCACACATCGAACGGGGAGCGCTGGCATGAGTTGAACGTGCGGCGCTGCCTTGATGCAGTGACCGGCGCGACGGCCTATCTGGTCAGCGAGATTGATGTGACCTCGCTGAAGGAGGCTGAAGAACGCGCCGGGGCGGCGGATCGCGCCAAATCCGAGTTTTTGGCGAATATGAGCCACGAAATCCGCACACCGATGAATGGTGTGCTGGGCATGGCGGACTTGCTGGCGATGACCGATCTGAATTCGCGTCAGGCTGAATTCGTGGACATTATCGTCAAATCAGGCTCGTCGCTTCTGTCCGTCCTGAACGACGTGCTGGATTATTCAAAACTGACGGCCGGCAAAATGACGCTGGATGAAGACGCTGTCGATCTGCAAGACCTCGCCGGGGAAGTCGCATCGCTGATGTCTGCGCAAGTGCATCAAAAAGGCATTGAGCTGAATGTCCGCATCGCCCCCCATGTGCCCGCCATGCTGCGCGGTGACGCGGGCCGTTTGCGCCAGGTATTGCTCAATCTGGTGGGCAACGCGGTCAAATTCACAGATCAGGGAAGCATTCTGCTGAACGTGGACGGGTCCGGAGATTCGGTGAACGGTCAGTTTGACCTGAAAATCGAGGTCCACGACACCGGACCGGGGATTCCTGAAGATAAGCTGACGTATATTTTCGATCAGTTCGCACAAATAGACGGCTCGACCACCCGGTCGCATGATGGCACGGGTCTGGGACTGTCGATCTGCGCCTCGCTGGTGACGCTGATGGGCGGGCGGATCGGGGCCGAGAGCGAAGTCGGTAAGGGAACGTGCTTTCGGGTTGAGCTGGGCCTGCCGATAGATCAGTCCGGTCACAGCGCGCTCAATGCAACAACTGATGTGACCAAGGGCGCGCGCGTGCTGATCGTTGAAGACAGCGCCGTCTCGCGGGATATTCTTACCGAAGCATTGACCGCATGGGGCTGTATCCCCCATCATAGCAGCACGGGTGTCGATGCCTTATCGCAACTGCGCGACGGAGAAGACGGATACGATTGCATCCTGCTCAATCAGACTTTGCCGGTGATGCGCGGGTCTGATGTTGTTGCGGTGATGCGCGCGGATCGCAGATTGAAGAACATCCCGGTCATCATGCTTCGCACCGTCGATTTATCAGGTGCGGAAGCGATGAACGAGGCGATACAAGTCGACGCTCATTTGGTAAAGCCAATCCGGATGTCGATCCTTAAAGGGAAGTTGGTTGAAATTTTGCAGGATTCAAAAATGATGGCGGCCTCACATGACGCTGATGGCGACAGCGGCGACAGCGATGCCGCGTCACCCGAAGACGTAGGCACAGAGTGTCTTGATGTGCTGATCTGCGAGGACAACATCCTCAATCAAAAATACGTCAGCGAATTGATGACTTTCACCGATTACCGCTATGAAATCGCCTCGAACGGCCATGAGGCGGTTGCGTTGTTCAAGGAGCACAAACCGAAACTGGTTTTGATGGACATCTCGATGCCGGGGATGAACGGCGAGGAGGCCACCGCCGAAATCCGCAAGCTGGAAGCGGGCCGGGCGCGGACGCCGATCATCGCTTTCAGCGCGCATGTCATGCCTGAAGACATCGCGCGTTTCAAAGAATCCGGCATGGATGACCATCTGGCCAAACCTGTCTCACTGAATGATTTGCTCGAAAAACTGCGCCTGTGGATGGCCCATGTGAACCGGGCCAACCTCAAGATCGCCTGATTGCCCCGCAAGACACAAAGGCGGAGATCACACGGGCCACGCCTCGCTCAAGCGTCCTTTTTGCCGGAACGGGGAGACTGAAACCGCCAGCCCGGTCGCGTCATCGGTCTCGACGTAAACGCCGGACAGGCTGGCCTCGCCGACTTTCGGCTCAAACCGGCCCGACGGCAGCCCCGTCACAAAGCGGCGCAGAGGCTCTTCCTTATCCATGCCGATAACGCTGTCATAATCGCCGCACATACCCGCGTCGGTCTGGTAGGCAGTGCCGCCATCCAATACGCGGGTGTCGGCGGTGGGCACATGGGTGTGTGTGCCGACCACAAGGCTCGCGCGGCCATCGCACCAAAAGCCCATCGCCTGCTTTTCGGACGTGGCCTCGGCGTGAAAATCCACGATCGCCGCATCGCAGGCCATCCCCAGCGGACACGCCTCAAGCTGCGCCTCAACAGCGGCAAAAGGATCGTCGAGCGACTGGCTCATAAACACCCGCCCCATCGCGTTGATGACCAGCACCCGATGCCCCTTGGCGGTTTCAATCAGCGTGGACCCCCGCCCCGGCGCGCCTTTGGGAAAGTTCAACGGGCGCACGATCCGGTCTTCGCGGGCGAGGTGGCCGATGATTTCACGATTGTCAAAGGCATGATTGCCCAGCGTTATCGCATCCGCGCCCGCATCGAACAGCGCGTTGGAAATCGATGAGGTAATGCCGAACCCACCCGCCGCGTTCTCGCCATTAACCACCAGACAATCGAGATCGAGCCGCTCGCGCAAGCGCGGAATGGCGTCTATCGCGGCGGTCCGGCCGGAACGACCCAGCAGGTCTCCAAGGAATAAAATCTTCATGCGGCCTTGTGTGCGAGCAACCCGCGCGGGTCAAGGGTTGAGAGTTGAGATCGGATGGACGGCGTTCTTGAACAGCCTTGCACCTCAGATCTTTTCCAAACGCCAATCGGGGAAAATTGCGGCGGCGCGCATGTATGGCGTCACGTCTTGCCCCGAATACAGACCGTCCCGCGTTACCAACACGGTGCGCCACCCGGCGGCGGCGGCGCCGAGGATGTCTGTGTGCAGCGTGTCACCGCACATCACGATACGATGCGCGGCGATACCGGGAAGGGTGGCAAGGGCGAGGGCGTAGACCTCCGGAAACGGCTTGCCGAAGAAACGGACGGGGGCGAGACCGGCATCCGCGATCTTATGCCCGAAATATCCCGGCTCCCGCGAGAAGCCGTCATCGCGCGGGGCGGCAAGGTCGGCATTGGCGATCAGCAGCGGACGCGGCGAACGGCGAAGTGCGGCCTCCAGCATATCCTGCCGCGCAGCGGTCCAATCAGCGCTCGACAGGAAGACGAAACCGTCCACGGTATCGTAGGCGTCCGGGTCATCCCCCAGCCGGATTGCGGGATACGGCAGGTCGTGCAGCGTATCCGCCGCCGCAGCGATGGCCCCCCATCGTCCGGGCTGCATGTGTTTCAGGGTCGCATCGCGGCTGGTGACGATCTCATCATCCTTCAACCGCATCCCCAGACGGCTGAACTTTTCGATGGCCCCCGCACGGTCGTAGCTGGCAGCGTTCGTCAGGACGCGGATCAGGCAGCCGCGCGCGCGCAACTGATCCAGCCGCTCCGCAGCCCCCCCGATAGCCGTTTCGCCGACATTGAGCACCCCGAAGGCATCGAAGATGAAAGCATCGGCCTCACCGGCGATGTCGAGCAGTGACCCTATTTCGCGCACCTCGTCCTTCGTTTCGACCATCGGCAGGCGATGGCGGATTTCCTCGTAGCGGGTGTGGATGGTGTGCGTCGTTTGCATCGGAGAACCGTTCGTTCTGGAAAGGAAGAAGGGAAAGGGAGATCAACCCGCGTCTTCGACAACGTCGTCGCTAGCCAGCCGGCTGGCGAGCAAGTCACCGGATTTTGACAGGATAGGATAGGCGATCATCGAGAAGGATGTGTTCACCTGCTTGAGGGCGCGCAGCGTCTCCTGGTGGATATTGCTGGTCTCGATGCTCTCCACCAACCCCTCGCGCAGACGGCCGAGGTGGTGGCGCTGGAGTTGTTGTTCGATGTCGCGCACCTCGTCCTTGGCGACGATCAGTTCCCGTGCGGCATCGGGATTTTGCGTCATCATCACGTTCAGGCCGAGTTGCACGTTCGACAGAACACGGTCGTGGAAATCGGCGATCTCGTCCCGCCCCTTTATCGAGAACGCCTTGTTTCCGCGTTGCAGGCGGCGGGCGAGCATCACCATGTTACGCGCGATCATGGTCGATGCCGCTTCCAGATTCGCGGCGAGGGCGGCGTGGTCCATCGATTCGCGGCTTTCCTCGTCGTCGAGCACCTGACGGTGCAAACGGGCGAGATAGAGCTTCAGATCAAAATGCATCTTCCGGATTTCGCGGTCCCTCTCCTCAATCGCCTTGGCCAGGGGGTCGTCCCACGCGGTGTAGAGCGAGTCGATGGCGCGCAGCATCGTCTCGACCCGCTGTCCGATGGCGAGAATTTCGCGCGACGAACAGGCAAGCGCCTGTTCGGGTTTTTCCAGGGCGGCTTCATCAAGGGCCGATGATATGACAAGCAGCGCGCTCTGGTCCTGCCGCTCAGGAAATCCGGTTTCGATGATCCGCTGGATACTGCCCAGCATCGGAAGGGCCAGAAACGCGAGGGCGATGTTGAAAGCGAGATGCAGATTGACGACGCGCCCCGCATCGGTCTGTCCCAGCCATGCCAGCGGATAGTCGAACAGCGCAAGCGCAACAAGCAACAGCGCCGCGCCCCCGCCCCGCAGCACGAGGTTTGCGGCGATGATGCGCCGCACTTTGTAGGGGGCTTTCATCGTCAGGACATAAGCGATGAAAGCACCGCCGAGATTGGCCCCCAGCACGATGGCCACGGCGGCGGATACCGGCAGCAACCCCTGCGCAACGAAGGTGAAGATCAGCAGCACCACGGCAACGCTTGAATGCATCGCCCAAGCGAACAGCGCACCGACGATGAACGCGGAGATGGCATCCTGCCCCAGATACTGCATCGCCGCCAACAAACCGGGACTGCCGGCAAGCGGCACGGCCGCCGCGCGGATCATATCCAGCGATACGAACACGAGCGCGAGGCCGATGAGGATGCGCCCGATCTGGCGCGCGCGTGCCGTCGGGGTCTTCAGGAACAGGACTACGCCGAGCAGCAACAAGGCGGGGATCATGATCTCCTGCCGTTGCAACAGGAACTGGATCACCATCGCCGACCCGACATCAGCGCCGAGCAGCATGGCGAGACCCGCGCCCGTCGTCACCGTGCCCGTAGAAGCGAAATTCGCGACGAGAATGGCGACCGCCGTCGAGCTTTGCAGCAACAGCGCCGCGCCCGCCCCGCTGGATGCCGCAAGGATACGGTTGCCCGATGAGCGCCGGAGCCACAGGCGCAACTGGTGCGAAAATGCGCGCTCCACCCCTGTCCGCACCAGCCGCACGGCCCAGAGCAGCAGCGCCGCCGCGCCCGCTATCGCGATCGCGAATTGCAGAAATTGCTGTTCCGGCACGGTATTTATCTCCTCTTCAGGCGGGTATTTCTTGTTTTAAGGCAATTTCCGGGCCGCGAAATCTATCCGCACCACCAGAGACCGCTCTAGGATTGGCCGGAGGCCGATTTGAAAGGATAGGGGCCGGGACCGATCATCGCAGGGACCGCGAGCGTGCGAAAGCCGGTTGTCCAGTCATGCAGCAGGAAACCGCCGGGACTTTCGAGAAACCCCGACGGGGCGTCGTCACGGAAATCGATGTCGAAAGTGCTGCACACGGCAGGGGCGGAGAGGACAGCGCATCCGCCCACCCTTGCCGATTGCAGATGATGGATATGGCCGCAAACAAGCCTCACATCCCGCGCGCCCCGGTGCAGGACTTCCGCAAGGTCGTCCGCGCCTGACAGGCCGATGGCGTCCATGAAGCCGATCCCGCAAGAAAAAGGCGGATGATGCAACGCGACGAGGACCGGACCTTCCGGAGCCGTTTTCAGAGCCGCCGCCAGAAAATCGAGCGTCCCCACGCCGAACGCGCCGCCTCCCGTGCCTTCCACCAGCGTATCGAGACCCACGACGCGCAGGCCCGGCAGGTCACGCACCCAGTTCAGCGGCCCCGCCTCCGGCATAACCCCGGTATCGGCGAAGGACGCACGCATTGGCTCGCGGGCGTCGTGGTTGCCCGGTATCGCAAGGATCGGCAGGCCGAGGGGCGCAACGATCTCGCGGAACAGGGCATAGCTGGCGGGGTCGCCGTCATCGGTAATATCGCCCGTCACCAGCAGCGCCGCGACCGGCCCCACCTTGGCGCGCAGGTCGCCGATCCGCTCCACCGTCTGTTCAAGCGCCGCCGCCGTG
>CALDZQ010000233.1 GCA_937944035.1 uncultured Neomegalonema sp.
ACCGGAAATCAGCATCGACCGCGTGCGGATCATCCGGCCTTAGACCATCCTGAATGATATAAGGATCATTCAGGATGGTCTAACTTCTTGTTTTGGCGCGTTTTCCGAGTCGGGCAATGAACCCATTGCCCTTGATAACGCTCTAAAAAAAAGGGCGGCCCCGCGCCGCCCTTTCTGTTTTCGCCCGTATCGGGGTGTTCGTTGGTTGCCGATGCGATCAGCATCTTCGCGCCTGCGATGCTCTTTGACGGCCCGCCCCGGTATTCGCCCGTATTCGCTGTCACGATCATAAGCTACGCATTGCCGCAATCTCTTAGACCATCCTGAACGATATAAGGATCATTCCGGATAGTCTAACTTCTTGTTTTGGCGCGTTTTCCGAGTCGGGCAATGAACCCGTTGCCCTTGATAACGCTCACGCTCCGGATAGACCGGACCCGAACCGGCAATCAAGACTGGTCCGATGACACCGTCTGGCTCTCGTGGACCTATCTGACCGAACGCCTGCACGGCCAGGGCTGGGGCCGCTTCATGGTGGACGAACTGCTCAAGGCGCTCAACGAACACGGCATCCGCAAGATGTTCATCGCCACCAGCGACTATCGCGAGGACGGCGTTGATGTTTACGCCCCCGCCCGCAAATTCTACGAGGCGTTGGGCGCGGAGGAGGAACTGCGCATTCCCGGCTATCACTCCGCCGACGAAACCAAAATCATCTACGGGCTGGTCAATCCCGGCGTCGAAGCCGAGGCCATCGACATGGGCGAGCCGTCACCGGGCGTGCGTTTTGACAGCATCGAAAAAGCGCCCGAATCGGAGAACGGTTTCGGCATCTCGTGGTCAGAGGCGGGGGTCGGTGTCGAAGGGCTGGACGCGGCGACCGTGCTGGCAAATCAACAGGGCGCGCGCCTGATCGTGGTGGCGCTGCCCGATGATCTCTCCACCCTCGCCGCCCCTGTATTTACCGCACAAGGCTATGAAAAAGCAGGAGCTTTAACCGATTTCTACGCCGTCGGATCGGCACAGGATTGGTGGGTGTACCGAAGTAATTAATCAACTTTATTGTACGGTTTTTATAGGTTGGAAACCATTTTAACCATAACTAATACGTGAAAAATATTGAAAGGGGCCGTTATGGGCGCGATCAAACAATACCTGGGAATAGCTCTTGTGGCTTTCCTCGCTTACACATTTTTCTTGGGCGGTCCAAGCGGTCCGCAATCCGCTGATTTGGGGCAGGTTCTCGACCGGACCGAATACGCCATCGAACGCTACAGCGAATACGCCGAGCAAAACAAATTCGAGCAAATCGGCGAAGAGCAAATCACCGAATTCAACGGCTTCCTGACCAATGTCATGAACACAGCACCAAAGTTCTACGACAACACCATCGGTGTCAGCATGAACGAAGTCGCGGCATTTGAAGGCTATGAAGATGCCAACAACAACGGCATCCAAGACAGCGGCGAAGGTGATCTTTTCACTGTCGAGATTGACGCCGAAGGCCGTCGTCTGATCGCCACCGATGAGACCGGCTCGACCCATAAAGGCTTTTCCGGCAGCGGCATCCTCGCCGGAATGCTGATCGGCAACATGCTGAACCGCCAAAAAGCGGGCGGTGTCAAAGCGGGTTCGTTCGCAAACCGCCAGACCACTGCGCGCAGCGCCTATAAAGCGCCTTCCAGCGCCCGCTCGCGCAGCCGTTCCGGCGGCCTTGGAAAAGGGAAGTAATGACCCTGGACATCGGATCGGGAAGCCGGGGTGGAGAACCATTCCGGCTTGACGAGGCAAGCACTGCCGATCCTGCCGCCGAGATCTATGTCGATCTCCCCGCCTCCAAATCCACCATCCTGCTGATCTCGATTATGATCGTCGCCCTGTGCGGCATCGTTTACGAGCTGATTATCGGCACGGTGTCCAGCTATCTGTTGGGCAACTCCGTCTACCAATTCTCCATCACCATCGGCTTTTTCATGTTCGCGATGGGCGTGGGTTCCTACGTCTCGCGCTATGTGAACAAGAACCTGATCGAGATGTTCATTTATGTCGAGATGGCGCTGGCGATCATCGGCGGGCTGTGCTCGATTGCCCTGTTTGTGATGTTCCCGTTTGCCCCGTGGATGTACCGCGTGGCGATGTTCGCGTTCATCTTCTCCATCGGCTTTCTGGTCGGGCTGGAGATACCGTTGTTGACGCGGGTTCTGGCCGCGCGCAAAGGCACACGGCGCTCCATCGCCGACGTTATGTCGCTGGATTATATCGGCGCGCTGATCGGCTCGGTTGCATTTCCGCTGCTGCTGCTGCCGTCGCTGGGCCTGATCTCCGCATCTTTCGCCATCGGCCTCATCAACATCGCGGTCGCTTTGGTGAATGTGATCTGGTTGCGGGAATACCTGCCTAATCCGAGGCGGATGCTCTACGGGGTGCTGGCCATTCTGGTCGCCTTGATCGCCCTCACCGCCGGCGCCACGCGCATCACGGCGTTCGCCCAGAACCACCTCTATTTCGATCAGATCGTCTGGCAAAAAGACACGCCTTATCAATCGCTTGTGGTCACGCATGACTGGCCCAAGCGCGACCTGCGCCTGTTCATCGACGGCCATTTGCAGTTCTCGCAGCTGGACGAGCACCGCTATCACGAATCCCTCGTCCATCCGGTGATGAGCTGGGGCGATACGCCCCCGCGCAATGTGCTGGTGATGGGCGGCGGCGACGGGCTGGCCGCGCGTGAAATCCTCAAATATTCCAGCGTCGAGCATATCGATCTCGTCGATCTCGACCCGGATATGACCAAGCTGGGCACTGAATTCGCGCCCCTGCTGGTGCTGAATAAAGACAGCCTCAACGACCCCAAAGTCGCGATCTTCAATCAGGACGCCTTCGTCTTCATCAAAACGGCTGAGCGCAAATACGACCGCGTCATCATTGACTTCCCCGATCCCCATAACGAGGCGATCTCAAAGCTTTACTCGGTCGAGTTCTACAAGATGCTCTCCCGCGCCCTGACGCCGGACGCGGTGATCGTCTCGCAAAGCTCCTCGCCGTTCTTTGCGCGCGGCACGTATTGGTCGATTTCCGAGACAATGGCCGCGATTTTCCCGCGCACGACCAACTACACGATCTCAATCCCCTCCTTCGGCATCTGGGGCTTCAACATGGCGCATATGTCCGAAGATGGCGATCTACAGCCCTTGCCGGACGGCCTCAACTACATGTCCGACGCCGTCTTCCAAGCCGCCACCATCTTCCCCCCCGACATCGCGAGGCCGGATACGGACAACGTGAAGGTCAACTCCATCTTCGAGCCGAGCCTGTATCACACGTATTTGCGGGACATGGAGACGGGGCCGTTGGTGAATTGAGGGTTTCCTAATTCTCCGATGACTATTTCAGGCTGATGCCTTATATTTAAGATTGGAGGTACAGTCATGAACGCCCACCGCGATATTCCAATCGGCGACCTTTACGAGCGCGATTTCTATGCTTGGACACGCATTCAGGCGAAAATCCTGCGTGACCGCGCGTCAGACAATCTTGATTGGGATCATATCGCCGAGGAGATCGAGTCAATGGGCAACTCGGCTGCGTCTGAACTCCGGAACCGCCTCATCACCATTCTGGAGCACCTTCTGAAACTTCAGTATTCACGACAGAACGACCCGATTTTCGGCTGGATGAGAACGCTCAACACCCAACGCAACAGCCTTGAATCACTGTTCGAGCAAAATCCGAGTATGCGTCGTCGTCTTTCTGAAAAAATCGCCAAAGCATACGGGAAAGCAAGAAAAGACGCTCTCCTTAGCTTTCAGGAACACGAATCCGGCGTGTATAATGAGATCAAAGCAGAAATTCCCGAAGCATGCCCATTCACGGAAACGCAAATTCTGGATGAGGATTTCTACTGTGGTAGGAATGAATGAGCCAATCGCCCGACTTGGATGAATTGATGGCGGCATTCAACGCAACCGAGCCTGAAGGGTATGTCACCACCGACCTCTCAAACGATCTGATTGATTCCTTGAAGTTGATAAAAATATCTCTTGGTATGTGGGAAAGCGACCCGTCTTTCGCAATCAAGTGGAGCGTCATCGCAGCCCACGCCGCTGCAAATACCGCTCTGATAGATTATTTGTCCGGTTCGTTGAATGTTGGCGCACTGACAGAACGATTAATTGACAGACATCAGGAGGCGCTCGAAGAGGGGCATCCTTTACCTGTCGACAACCGTGTGGCGCATTTTAATGAATTGCTTGAGCGCGCCCTTGAGCTCTCAAAAAGGGCGGAGGGAATTCTGACAGCTACGGCGGGCCAGACCGCACTCACCATTACCAATGAGACACGCGACGGGTTATCAATCCTCAACGCTTTGCGTGGTCGTTTCATCCACAGGCGTGCGTCAGGCTGGATGATCGAACAGGACTATGCCTTGCGCGGTATTCACGCGGGCATTGTTCTGGTTGCAGCCATAGACGACGCGATTGCATTCTGGGACAATCCCAAAGCACGCGATCAAATTCAGTCGTTGCTTCAAGACTGCAAAGCAATTTCTACGAAATTGCTGTCGGAGTCTGACGACGCCGATTGAGCGCTTCCATCTTGACCTTCCCCTTGACCCCGCGCCGCCCCTCCGCGAAAAGAACACACATCTTTAGCCGAGGAAAATCCAATGACCGACATCACCCTGACCATGCCTGACGGAGCCACCCGCACCTATCCGTCCGGCACGACGGGTGGGGATGTGGCGGCGGATATTTCCAAATCCCTCGCCAAAGTCGCCATCGCTTGCCGCATCGACGGGGAACTCAGCGATCTGTCGATCCCGCTACAGGCCGACCACGCGCTCGCCATCGTCACCACCAAGGACAAGCCCGAAGCGCTGGAGCTGATCCGCCACGACTGCGCGCATATCATGGCCCGCGCGGTGCAGGAGATCTGGCCCGACACCAAAGTCACCATTGGCCCGATCATCGAAAACGGTTTTTACTACGATTTCGACCGCGCCGAGCCGTTCTCCATCGAAGACCTTGAGGTCATCGAAAAGAAGATGCGCGAGATCATCGATAAGCGCGATCCGGTCCGTACAGAAGTGTGGGACCGTCCCCGCGCGATCCAGCACTACACCGACAACAACGAACCTTATAAAGTCGAGCTGATCGAGGGCATCCCCGGCGACGAGCCGCTGCGCATGTACTGGCACGGCGATTGGCAAGACCTGTGCCGGGGGCCGCATCTGGCGCATACCGGACAGGTTCCGCGCGATTGCTTTAAACTCACCACCGTCGCGGGCGCGTATTGGCGCGGGGACAGTGACAAGGCGATGCTGCAACGCATCTATGGCGTCGCTTTCCTCAACAAAGCCGACCTCGACGCCTATCTGCATATGCGGGCCGAAGCCGAAAAGCGCGACCACCGCAAGCTGGGCAAAGCGTTGGAGCTGTTCCATTTTCAGGATGAAGCGCCGGGCATGGTGTTCTGGCATCCGAACGGCTGGACCATCTATCGCGCGCTTGAGGACTACATGCGCAAGCGCCTGACCGCCGCCGACTACAAAGAAATCCGCACCCCGCAGGTGGTTGACCGCAAGCTGTGGGAAAAATCCGGCCACTGGGATAAATACCGCGAGAACATGTTCATCACCGAGATCGATGAGGAACACGCCAATGAAAAGCGCACCAATGCGCTGAAGCCTATGAATTGCCCGTGCCATGTGCAGGTCTACAATCAGGGTCTCAAATCCTACCGCGACCTGCCCCTGCGCCTCGCCGAGTTCGGATCATGCCACCGCTACGAGCCATCCGGCGCGCTGCACGGGCTGATGCGGGTACGCGGATTTGTGCAGGATGACGCGCATATCTTTTGTACCGAGGACCAGATCGAGGCGGAAACCGCGTCGTTTATCGAGCTGCTCGGCACGGTCTATAAAGACCTCGGCTTCGAGAGCTTTGACATCAAATTTTCCACCCGCCCCGAAGTACGCGTCGGCTCGGATGAAAGCTGGGACAAGGCCGAGGCGGCGCTGGAAAATGCCGTGCGCAAGGTCACGAATGACTACGAGATCGACCCCGGCGAGGGCGCGTTCTACGGCCCGAAACTCGATTTTAAACTCACCGACGCGATTGGCCGCGAATGGCAGTGCGGCACGCTACAGGCCGACTTCAACCTGCCTGAGCGCCTTGATGCGGAATACGTGAACGAGGCGGGCGAGAAAGTGCGCCCCGTGATGATGCACCGCGCCATCCTCGGCAGTTTCGAGCGGTTTATCGGCATCCTGATCGAGAACACCGGAGGCCGCTTCCCCCTCTGGCTCGCCCCGCGA
>CALDZQ010000234.1 GCA_937944035.1 uncultured Neomegalonema sp.
CTGATTCCGATGGCGGTTCCGCCGAATGGATGGATTGGCTCCCCGACGAGGAATCCGATCACGCCGCAGCGGTCGCCGATGCCGAGGAATACGGCAAGCGTAAGGATTTGCTGTCCCAAGCGATGGCTACCCTGAACGAGCGCGAGCAAGACATCCTCACCAAGCGCCGCCTCTCCGAGGAGCCTTCAACCCTAGAAGAGCTTGCCAATGTCTACGGCGTCTCCCGCGAGCGCATCCGCCAGATCGAGGTCCGCGCGTTCGAGAAGCTGCAAGAAAAAATGCACGCCCTCGCCACCGAAGAAGGCATGATCGAGCTGGAACCGGCGTAACCACCCGATTGTCATTCCCGCAAAAGCGGGAATCTATCTAGAGTCACTCGCAATCAACCTGATCGCGGATGACTTTCAATAACAGCCACTTCGTCAGATTCCCGCTTTCGCGGGAATGACCACTTCAAAAACCCTC
This sequence comes from uncultured Neomegalonema sp., assembly GCA_937944035.1. Classification (GTDB taxonomy): domain Bacteria; phylum Pseudomonadota; class Alphaproteobacteria; order Rhodobacterales; family Rhodobacteraceae; genus JAHDDY01. Next base: position 466 of record CALDZQ010000234.1, read on the forward strand.
AATCATCCTCAAGACGCGTGATGAACACCACCGTCTCCGGCTTTTTCCCCCACAGCTTTTGCGCCTTGCGACGTGCGGTCAGCGCGATCAAGTCCTCAAGCTGCCCATCGTCCTTGCGCTTGGCTTTCGGCGCGTTCTCAATCGCCTCGTCCACCGCTTCGGCGATCTGCTGATCGAACGGCGCACCGCCCTTGCGGCCCTTCTGAGGTGCGCCCGTGGCCCGCACGTCGGATTCCACGACCAGTTGTCCGGAATCGTCCATGATGACCGACACAGCGATATGCCCGTTCAGCGCCATCTTCCGGCGATCCCGTACAACCCCGTCCATCGCACCGATAATCACGTCGCCGTCGCGGTACAGCCGCCCGACAGGCACATCATCGACGATCTTCGCGCCATCCGCCTCGATCAACAGCATCTCGCCATTGGTGACGACAAACGCCTCCTCCGCGCCCCATGTCCGCGCCATATCCGCATGTTCGCGCAAGTGACGGCGCTCACCGTGCATCGGGATCGAGAATTTGGGCCGCAGATAGCCGTACAGCTCCGCCATCTCGTCGCGACACGCATGGCCGGAGACATGGATCGCCTCAGAGCTGGAATCGATCACCTGAATCCCGCGCTCGACCAGCTTGTTATAAATCCGCGAGACTTCAACCTCGTTGCCGGGGATCGTTTTCGAGGAGAACACCACCGTGTCCCCGCGATCCAAAGTCACGCTGGGATGCGAGCCGCTGGCAATCCGCGCCATCGCCGCCCTGCCCTCGCCCTGCGATCCGGTCACGAGATAGAACAGGTTCTGATCGGGCACATCGCGCGCCTGATGCTCGGTGATGATCTGCGGAAAATCGGTGACAACGCCGGAGCGCTCACCCGTTTCAATCATCCGCTGCATCGCCCGTCCGGCAACCACAACCGCCCGCTCGTTCGCATTCGCCGCATCCGCGAGCAGCTTCAGCCGCGCCACGTTCGACGCAAACGTCGTCGCCGCGACCTTGCCCTTACAGCGCGAGATCACCTCACGCAGCGGTTCGGCAAGCCCCGCTTCACCGCCTGAGCGGCCCGGCTCGAACACATTGGTCGAGTCGCAGATAATCGCCAATACGCCCTCGTCACCGATCTTGGTCAGCGCGTCCGTATCCGTTGCCTCGCCATAGACCGGGGCGGGGTCAAACTTGAAATCGGCCGTGTGGAACAGCGTCCCCAGAGGCGTGCGGATAATCAGCGCGCTGGTTTCGGGCACGGAGTGGGTCATCGGGAAAAACGTGACCTCGAAATCCCCCGCCTTCACCGGATCATGATGACGAACGGTCTTCACCTGCTTCGGGCTTTGCCCCGCTTCTTCCATCTTGCGCTTGGCGATCTCCGCCGGAAACGCGGTGCAATAGACCGGCACGCCGAATTTATCCCACAGCGAGCCAATCGCACCGATATGGTCCTCATGCGCATGGGTGATGAAAATCGCGTCGAGCTTGTCTTTACGCTCGGCGATGAAGGACGGGTCCGGCGTCATCGTCTCGACACCGGGCGCATGGGCCGCGTCGGGGAACCCGATCCCGCAATCCACCATGATCCAGCGTTGGTTCCCCTTCGGCCCATAGCCGTAGAGGTACATATTCATGCCGATTTCGTCCGCGCCGCCCAGCGGCAGGTAATATAGGCCGTTCATTCCGTCTCCCGGCGGTCCGCGCTGGTATTCAGCGCATAAATCTCTACAAGACCTCTCATTGTGAGGCTGTCGTCCACGTGATCGATCACGTCAGTTCCTTTGGCGAACAGCGGCGACAACCCTCCGGTTGAAATGACCGTCATGGCCGTACCGCGCTCTTCCTTAATTCGTTTGCACAAGCCTTCTATCAGGCCGATATACCCCCAGTATATACCTGATTGCATCGCCGATACCGTGTCGTTGCCGATCGCGTTTTTCGGACGCTCTACAGCGATGCGCGGCAGCTTGGCCGCCGCTTGTTGCAGCGCATCCAGCGACAGGTTCACCCCCGGCGCAATCACCCCGCCGATATACGCACCCTCATTGTCCACCACATCGAAGGTCGTGCCCGTCCCGAAATCGAGAATAATCAGGTTCGGGCCATACGTCGTCAGCGCCGCCCGCGCATTCACCACCCGGTCCGCCCCCACCTCAGACGGGCGCGGCAGCTTGACCTCAAGGCCCAGCTCGGTCCCCGCCTCGCCCACCACCATCGGATCGGCATTGAAATATTTCCGCGATAACGTCTTGAGATTGAACAGGGTTTGCGGGGCCACCGTCGCTATCACCACCGCATCCACCGCGTCTGCGGGCAAACCGGACAACGTCATCAAATGATGCAGCCAGACAAAATACTGATCCGCCGTGCGCTTGGAATCCGTCGCAATCCGCCAGTCCGCCAGCGGCTTATCGCCGTCATAAAACGCGAACAGGGTGTTGGTGTTACCCACGTCAATGGCCAGTAGCATGATGCGCCTCCGCCGTCTGAGTTGTGACATCAGGAAAATGAATATCCGCCGCCGCGATCCGCCGCTGACCGTCCGCCATACCAAGCAACAGCGCCCCGTCTCCGGCAATACCGTCAAACCGCCCCGCCAGCGTCTCCAGCGGCAAGCGTGCCTCGATCTGCTCGCCCAGCCGCGCGGCGCGGGCGATCCAGCGCTCGCGGGTCACGGCGAACCCGCCCTCGCGCAAATGCCGCTCCTCCTCCGCCAACGCATCGCTCAACAGCGCCAGTGC
>CALDZQ010000235.1 GCA_937944035.1 uncultured Neomegalonema sp.
GACAGCGTGATCCGGGCGGCGAGGCGGATTCGGGCCTCGCGCGGGTTGCCGTCGAGATGGGCAATGGCGAGGAAGCGCTCGCCCGCCAGCTTGTCCGCCGCATCGAAAAAGATCGCTCCCTTGCCGCCGGACAACACGAAACGCGGGGCTTCGCCGGGGCGGCGTTGGGCGATGCGGTCGGGATAGGCTTGTGCGATCAGCAGGCCGGTTTCCGAAAGGGGCGCGTCGTCTCTGGCGGGGCCGGGCAAGGCTTTTGCCGCTTGCTTGATCCGCGCGAGGGCGGCGCGGTCGATTTGGCCAGGGCGCTCGCCAGCGTATTTTCCGGGGTTTCGCAACGCCTCGACCCTCAGCGCAATATCGCAGCCCGCGCCCGCTACCGGATCGCGCTCTTCCAGTAAAGCCGCCAGTTCAGCGCCCAGCGCCGCCGCCCCCTGCCGTTCGGCCATCAGGCGCATATGGGCGAGGCGCGGGTGCAGCGGTTGTTTTGCCAGCGCCTTGCCATGCGCGGTTATCGCCCCCGCCGCATCCAGCGCGCCGAGCGATTGCAGCAGCGCGCGGGCTTGTTCGACCGCATTCTCCGGTGGTATGTCGAGCCAGCGCAAATCGGCGGGATCGCGCACGCCCCAGACGGCCAGCTCCAGCACCAGCGGGGCGAGATCGGCGTCGAGGATTTCCGCACGATCCTGTGGAGCGAACCCGCCTTCCTCGCCCTTGGTCCAGACGCGGTAGCAGACGCCCGGCTCCAACCGTCCCGCGCGCCCCTGCCGCTGTATCGCGCCGGATTTCGAGACGCGGGCCGTGATCAGCCGGGTCATTCCCGCACCCGCATCAAAGCGCGGTTGGCGGGATTGGCCGCCATCGACGACGATCCGCACGCCGTTGATGGTCAGCGAGGTTTCGGCAATCGCTGTGGCCAGCACGACCCGTCGCCGCCCCTGCGCATCCGGCCTGAGCGCGGCACGTTGCTTTTCGAAGGGCATGGAGCCGTGCAAGGGTTGGAGAAGGATATTTTTCGGGGCGAGGACGGGGTCGAGCAAGCCTTGGACACGGGTGATCTCACCGACGCCGGGCAGGAAAACCAGCGCATCGCCCGCTTCTTCTGCGAGCGCGCGCTGCACTGTTTCGGCGACTGCGGACTCGAACGCGCCGCGTTTCGCCGTGCCTTTGCGCCACGGCGCGTCCAGCCAGCGGGTTTCGACAGGGTGCATCCTGCCTTCAGAGCGGATAACGGGGGCGTCACCCATGATCCGTGCCACAGCATCGCCGTCCAGCGTCGCCGACATGGCCAGCAGGCGCAGGTCATCGCGCAGGGCTTCTTGCGCCTCCAGGCACAGCGCAAGGCCGAGATCGGCGTGGATCGAGCGTTCGTGGAATTCGTCAAAGAGAACCGCGCCGATGCCGTCCAAGCCGGGGTCCGATTGCAGCATTCGGGTGAGGATACCCTCGGTGACAACTTCGATCCGTGTGGCATCCGAAACCGCGCGTTCGCGTCTGATGCGGTAGCCAACCCGCCCGCCCACTGCCTCGCCCAGCGTGTCAGACATGCGCTCGGCAGCGGCGCGGGCGGCGACCCTGCGCGGCTCCAGCATCAGGATGCGCTGATCGCCCAGCCATGCGGCATCAAGCAGAGCGAGCGGTACGCGGGTCGTTTTGCCTGCGCCCGGCGGGGCGACCAGCACGGCATTGCAGCCCTGCGCCAACGTCGCGAGCAAATCCGGCAGGGCATCTTCAATGGGCAGGGCGTCAGCGTTCATGCGCCCTTATTCAAGGATCAGCGGAGGGGCGCAAGCCTTACGGCTGCCATGTGCCGCCGCCGAGGCCGTCCTCTTCGCCGATTGCCATCGTTGTCACGCGGAGTTCGTCTGATGCCTGCGCGCCGTCTGAGATCCGCTCGGACCCTGCTTCCGCCGTTTCGGTTACCGCTTGGGGAGCATCCGCAGTACCGGCGCCCTGGCCCTCAAAGACAACGTAGCTGCCGCCCATCGACACCGCCGGTGGTGTGGATTCTGCAACGGGGGCAGGCATTGAGGGTGGTGCGGTTGATACGGATGGCGGTGACATCGCGGGTGGAGAAACTGACGCGATGAGCGAAGGTTTTGAGGTTGGGATAGCGCTCATATCAGGTGCGGAATACTGAGCAGCAGCCGGAGCCGTTGGCGCGGCCGGAGCATCAGTCACAGGCGCTAAATATGCTTCAAATACAGGCTTTTCAACGGATGTCGCCGGGGCTGCGGCTGTGGGCGATGCTGGCGAGGCAATGGTTTCTGATGGCGGGGTATAGCTTTCCAGCGAAACCTCAACATATTCCGGCTCCACTGCGGTCGCTTCTGAGATCACCGTGGTTTCGGGTACTTCAGCTGATGCTGCCGCAGGTCCGGTTGCCCCGATTTCAGGCGCGGCCATCGCGGGCTGGGTCATCGCCGGTTCGGCAATGACCGGTTCCGTCATAACGGGGTCAGCAATGGCGGGGTCGATTATAATCGGGTCGGGCATAATCGGGTTGGGCATCGCAGGTTCAGGCACAACCGGATCAGGCACAACCGGGGCGGTTGGGGCGGTTTCAAGCGGTGCAATGACCGGTTCCGCCGATGGGATTTCAGCGGGTGAGGGTATCGAAGCGCTTGCCTCCGGCGCGGGTGCGGGGGCAGGCGCTGCCATGATCGAATCGAGCGGGCCAAGATGGACCATTTCCGGTGCTGGAACGACCGATAGCGGAGCCGATGCTGCCGGAGCCGGAGGCATTGCCTCAAAAGTCTTCATCACGGCGGGCGCAATCGGCGCGGTGGGGGCCGCAGCAGACGCACTTGCGCCGCTGGAAATGAATGCCTCATAGCTGCCGACAGAAATATAATTCCCCGCGTCAGCAACCGGTGCGGGCGATACCCCTGCCGGTGGGGTGTAACTGACATTCACACTGTCCGGCTTAACGCGCGGGACAGGGGTGAAGTTCAGAACTTCCGGCCCTTGGCTGGCCTTGGCAAAGGCCGCGTATTCCGCCTCGCCCGGTGAGTAAATCGGCTGCATCGACCCGTAAGTGCTGCCTTCCGGACGGGCGGCCTTGGCATATTCGCCGATAATCGAGTGGTCGTCGCGGATCGGCGACATGCCTCCGGTTTGAACTCCGCTCTGCACAGGCGCTTGGGACATGCCGCCGTCTTCCTCACCGATGGCGAGGGTGGTTACGGTAAAGCCGTCACCACCGCCAACCGGACTGCTATGGGGCAGTGATTCGATTTGAACGGGAGCGGAGGATGTCTGCGCGCCGCCATCCTCCTCGCCCAAGGCGAGTGTGGTTACACCCGGCCCTTGCCCGGCATCCGCATAGCTCATCGGACCGGAAGGCGCGCCCATATGTGCGGTTGCGGCCTGATATTGCCGACCGATGGCCGCATCACTGCCCGAAGGAGGAATTGATTGCGAAGCGGCAGAACCTTGCGCGGGCGCAAGGTTGAACGAAAAGGTGACAGCGGTCACAGCGCATTCCTCCGGAGAAAGTTGTCTCGAAATGGTGCGCTTTTCGTGGTGGAGAGTCAAGAAAACTCAAAGAAAACAAGATGTACGCTGTATGTATGTTTCCTTTTGAGACCTTAACTCCCCCGCATATTAGTGTTTTTTCTCAACACCGAGTATCTTCGCGACGATAATCGACATGATTGCCGCACCGAAAGACAGCAATGCCCCCATCTTGGCGGCGTCCTGAACCGGACCCGGATCAAACGCCACGCCAGCCACGAACAAGGCCACTGTAAAGCCGATTGCGGCGATACAGCCGACGATGAACAGGTCTGAGCGTGTCATGCCTTCGGGCAGGCTCAGGCCAAAGCCGCGTATCGCGATTTCGCCGAACAGCCACACGCCCAGCGGCTTGCCGACCAGCAGTCCCAACAGAACCATCCAGGTCGCATCCCCGATTGCAGAGAATTCGACCCCGGCATTGGCGAAGCCGAATAGAAACAAAATAATCTCGACCGGAAACTTCAAAGTATGCTCGAATGCGTTGAGAACATCGTCCAAGTATTTCTCGGCAGCCGCAAAAATCCCGAACGCCACTTCCGCATGGGGCATCGCCGGAATGATGGGTAACAGGCCCAAAGCCGGGTGAATTCCCGCTTCTTGAAAGCCATACCAGCTGAAAGCGCCTGCCACCATGAATGGCCAAAACGACAGTTTTTCGCGCATCCAGGTGCTGTTCGGGCGGTCTTGCTTGCCTTTATCCATCCGACGCGGCAACCAGTTGAAAAGCACGTAGGACAAAAACGCTGACGCAAAAGCAAACGCCAGCCATCCCAATGAAATTGAACCTTTTGAATAAAACAGCGCGATAATAATCAGGCCCGCCGCATCGTCGGCAATCGCAAGTAACAGCAAAAATGTTACTGCCGGATGGCGCGCACCAAAGATAATGCGGCCCACCAAATAGGAAAATGCGATGTCGGTTGCTGTGGGAATTGCCCAACCACTGTAAAGAACGCTGTATTTACCGATCAGGAACGCACCCAGCAGATAGACGCCAATCGGCCCCAAAACCCCGCCAGCCGTGGCAATCAGCGGCGTTGCGGCCTTTTTGCCCCTCAGCGAGCCGTTCTTGAGGGCCACAGCTTCCCACACTTCCTTGCCGGCAAACGCAAAAAACAGTGCCATAAGAACGTCATTCACGAGGTAGTGCAGTGACAAAACCCGCTCGGGGCCGGGTGCAACAAGATCTTCGGCATGGGCGCCATAGGATTTTGCCCAATACTCATACGGCGCGCCGATCAGATTATTCGCCCATAACGGCGTTTCGATCAGGTGATGATAACTGTCGGGGTCGATATTTGCCCAAACCAGCGCGATCGACGCGCCAATAATCAACAAAAGCGAATAATCTTGAACAAAACGCCAAACGCGCATCGGCCCCTCCAAAGCTGTCTTTGAAATTAGTGTTAACCGCTGCCGTGGTGTACCACAAGGGTCAGAGCAGGAAACAGAGGCATCAATGACCGCGCGCGAAAATCCGGACCTTCAAACACTTCTGAGCGACATCCGCGCCTGCCAACATTGCGCCGGTGACTTCGCGCAAACCGCCAGCCGCCACGCGCCCAATCCCATAATCCGCGCCAGCCGCACCGCTAAAATCTGCATCGCGGGCCAAGCCCCCGGAATCCGCGCCCATGATGCATCGACGCCGTTTCTTGATCCGTCCGGTATCCGGTTGCGCGCGTGGATGGGGGTGGGCGAAGATGTGTTTTACGACCCAGCCCGCATCGCCATCGTCCCGATGGGTTTTTGCTTTCCCGGCCATGACGCGAAGCGTGGCGACTTGCCACCACCAAAAGTCTGCGCAAAGCTGTGGCGCGTGCAAGTCTTCGCCGCAATGCCGCAAATCAGCCTGCTGCTGGTGATCGGCAAACCCGCGCAAGACTGGCATATGGGACGCGGCCCCAACATTACCGACCGCGTGCGGGATTGGACGGATTCTAGAGCGATTTCGAGAAAAGCCGATCGGCTTTTCGACTCGGAAATCGCGCCAAAACAAGACTCTAACGCCGCGCCTGAGGGACCGGAGAAAATCCCCCTCCCCCACCCGTCATGGCGCAACAATGTATGGCTGAAAAAGAATCCGTGGTTCGAGGCGGAAAC
>CALDZQ010000236.1 GCA_937944035.1 uncultured Neomegalonema sp.
CGCGCGTCCGGCGCGGCGGGTGACGGATCTGGCCGTGCTGACGCCGGTAATCGCCTTTGTGATGCTGATGCCGCCGATCATCGGGTTATTTGCCAAGCCGGACGCGCTGGTGCTGTCTGTGCCGTTGATCATCGTGTATCTGTTGGGCCTGTGGCTGGCGATGATCGCGGCGGCGTTTTTGATTGCGCGGAATTTGAAGCGGGGCGTGGCGCAAGGGGATGAGTAGGGGTCGTGACCTGTCGAACAAATCCCCTGCCCCGCACGCGCTGCGGGGCCTTTTCGGGCAGAGCGCTCTCTTGATACAGGCCCCGCATCGGGGTGCGGGGCAGAGTAGAACCCGCCTTCGCGGGACATAATCCGTCATGGATATGGGTGATCTTGCGCTGTTGGCGGCGGTCGGGTTTGCGGCTTTTCTGTTTTTGATCGCGTTTATCGGCGACCGTAACAAAGGGGCCGCGTGGCTGGCGTCGCCTTGGGTTTATACGCTCTCGATCTCGGTCTATTGCACGTCTTGGACGTTTTACGGGGCGGTGGGATCGGCGGCGCGGAACGGGTTGGAATATCTGACCATCTATCTCGGCCCGACGATTGTTTTCATCGGCTTTTGGACCGTGCTGCGCAAGATTTTGCGGATTTGCCGCAGCAACAGCCTGACCTCGATCGCCGATTTCGTCTCCTCCCGCTATGGCAAAAGCGACTCGATTGCCGCCGTCGTCACCGTGATCGCGGTTGTGGCCGCCGCGCCCTATATCGCGCTGCAAATCAAAGCCATCACCACCAGTTTTCAGGTCATCGGCGCGGCCTCTGTGCAGGATTTCACGGGGACCGCCGCCGGACAGCTCGATTACATTGTCGCCTTTTGGATTACGGCGGGCCTCGGCCTGTTCACCATCCTGTTCGGCACACGGACGATTGACAGCAATGAGCGTCACCTCGGCGTGGTCGCCGCGATTGCGGTGGAGGCGCTGGTCAAGCTGGTCGCGCTGATCGTGGTGGGCTGGCTGGCGGTGTTTCATGTGGCGAATGGTCCGGCGGAGGTGCTGGAGCGGATTGCCGCCAGCACACCGCACACGACGGACGGGTTCGGGATACGCTGGGTCGGGCTGATTATTCTATCGGGCGCTGCGGTGATCTGTCTGCCGCGTCAGTTTCAGGTGACGATTGTCGAGAACCAGCGCGAGAGCCATCTGTTCACCGCCGCATGGCTGTTCCCGTTATACCTGTTTTTGATGAGCCTGTTCGTGCTGCCCATCGCGATTGTCGGCCAGACCTATCTGCCCGAAGGCGCGAACCCGGATATGTTCGTGCTGACCGTGCCATTGGCGAGTGACCGGCCCGATATTGCGTTGCTGGCGTTTTTGGGCGGGTTTTCGTCGGGCACGTCGATGGTGATTATCTCGTGCATCGCGCTGTCGACGATGATCTCGAACCACATCGCGATGCCGCTGGCGTTGCGGTCGTCGTATCTCAAGCTGGAGGGCGGGGGCGATGTGCGGCGGTTTTTGCTGGTCTCACGGCGGATTGCGACCTGTGTGATCCTGTTTCTGGGCTTCATCTATCTGCGCACGGGATCGTCGGAGGCGGGGTTGGCCTCCATCGGGTTGATCGCCTTTGCGGGAGCGGCGCAGGTGATGCCCGCGCTGCTGGGCGGGATGTATTGGGAAGGCGCGAACGGGCGCGGGGCGCTGTGGGGGTTGATCGCGGGGGGAACGGTTTGGGCGTATACGCTGCTGCTGCCGGGATTGCTGGAGTCGACGGACTGGTGGCGGGGGGTGACGACGGAAGGGCTGTTCGGTCTGAGCGCCCTGCGGCCCGGTGCGTTGTTCGGGCTGTCGGTCGAAGACCCGCTGATGCACGCGCTGTTCTGGAGCCTGCTGTTCAACATCCTCGGCTTTGTGGCCGGATCGCTGACACGGTTGCCCTCGCCCATCGAGCAGTTGCAATCCTCGGTGTTCGTCAACGTCTTCGGTCATCAGGAACCGTCGCGTCCGGTGGGGGGGCGGGACGCGTCGGTGGATGAGCTGTTCAATCTGGCGCAACGGGTGATGGGGCCGGACCGCGCCTATGGCATTTTCCGCACCTATGCGCTGGACTCTCAGGCGGCGGGGGAGTTTCCGGAGGTGGATGACGCCTTCATCAACCACTTGGAGCGCCGGATGGCGGCGAGCGTGGGGGCATCCTCGGCACGGGCGATGATCTCGACGGTGACGGGCAGCGAGACGATCAGCCTGGACGAGCTGGTCCGCATCGCTGACGAGACCGCAAAGCTGATGCGCTATAGCAGCGAAGTCACGCGCAAGTCGGACCAGATTGAGGAGGCCGCCCGGCAGTTGGGCGCAGCGAACGAGCGGTTGCGGGCGCTGGACCGGCAGAAGGATGATTTCCTCAGTCAGGTGAGCCATGAGTTGCGCACGCCGATGACCTCGATCCGGTCGTTCACCGAAATTCTCAGCGGCACGCCTGATCTGGACGCGGACGAGCGGGAGCGGTTTATCAGCATTATTCACAGCGAGAGCATCCGGTTGACCAGCCTGCTGGACGAAATCCTCGATATGAATGTGATCGAGCGCGATGATAACGGGCGGGCGCTGAGCCGGATCAACCCCGAAACCGCGCTGGAGCAGGCGATTGATGCGTGTCTGGGACTGTCACATACGGCGGGGGTGCGCATTGTGCAGGACAGGGTGGCGGCGGCGCATGTGACCGGCGATACCGCGCGGCTGACGCAGGTGTTCATCAACATCATCTCGAACGCGATCAAGTACAATACCAACCCCGCACCCGAAGTGCGCATCAGTTCAGCGGTGAAAGACGGGTTTTATACGGTGGTGATCGCCGATAACGGTGCGGGCATCCCTGACGCGGAGGCGAGCGCGATTTTCGAGAAGTTTTCGCGCGGATCCTCGGCGCGGGATCAATCCGGCGCGGGCCTGGGCCTCGCCATCAGCCACGCGATTATCGCGCGGTTTAAAGGCACGCTGCACCTGCTGCCCAATGACGGCGGGGGTGCGGCGTTTGAGGTGAGGATTCCGGTGGAGAAGGGGTGAGCTGTCAACTCCAGGCCCAAGCCCCGCTATCCGCAATCCACGCGTCGCGTTTTTGCGCAGCTTCCGGAATCTCAATCCCGAACGCATCATTGAGATGTCTGATATTGGACGCGATATGATCGGCAAAGATCCGCTCTCCGGCGGCATCCATCGTTGCGAATTGCTGTGCCAAATATTCGCTGATTTTGGCCGTAGTCTGATTGCGCAAACGCCGCTTCGCTGCTGATGAAGGGACACCGAGTATTTCAAGATAGGCGTCAAATGCACTTACCGTTACGTCTTCAAATCGTGTTGCCGGACCGATATTATAGGCCAGCTCTTCCGTGAAACCGTCAAACATACGGCATGGAACCAGATCGTACCGGGGCGCAATCCTAACCGCGCCCCTACGATCAAAAAGCAGGCTGAAATTTTTAGCGTGCGGGTCGTTGTTCCCGATCAACAAATCAAAAACAGTCGATTCAATGATGGTTTTCCGGGACAGAGCGGGTTCCGAGGTTTGGTCGATTATACTGGCGATTGCCACAGCATCGAATTTAAAATCCGGTCTGCCTCTCCGCTCGTATTTCATGCCCGATGGCAGGCCGAGAGCCTGCGCGAAATCCTCCTGATGTAATCTCGCTATACGCCCGTCTTGGTCTATTGTTCTGTCATAACGTGCCACAAGCAGGCATTTGATACCGCTAATTTCCCGTAATTCCGCCGTTGTTGTATCGATTTGCAATCCCGACGATAATTCAAGGGCGGCCGCTTCAAGCTTCGCCTCATTGGGCTGAGACCTGCTGGAAATTTTCAGAATATGCGTTGTTGGCGCACCGGAATGCCCGATAGGCTTTGCGAATGTGCCATCTTGAAGAACGGTCAGGGCAAATTTTCGCTGCACCCCGGCCAATGGGGAAGGATCGGCGAAACCCGCTGGCAGAGGCGTTCTATTGTAGAGTGAAGAGACAATGCGCGTTATCTGCTCATCATTCATTGGCTCATAGTCTGTCGCCATATCGCCAGGAACTTTTGCGGGTGGCGCGCCCTGAGGGAGGATTGAGATCGCTCCGGGGCAGTCCGCGCCAAGATGATAGAGCAAAGCGGCGATATTATCCCGCTCGATACCCTCTCTGAGCATTACGGTTTCAAGTACATCCGGACTTTCTTGAAGCAGGTTTCCGAAAAATGCGCGGCAGGATGAGTCAGGGTAAGGGGATTCTCTGATCGGCAATGAGAGGGAAAGATGAAGCGCGTTTGGCATCGCGCGATAGGAGTCTTCATATTGAAAAGCGAGATCACCATAGGCATCCCGAACCAGTACGCCGACGGGGCCGTCAAATCCATCAAGGCGAACATCCAGTATCAGTTCACTCATAATATCATCACTTGCGATCAATGGTAATTCGGATGCCACAAGCGGAGGCGACTTTTAGAACCCTGCCAAATTCCAGCGTTTCTTTTCCTTGCTCCAATTCGGAAATAAATCGTCTGCCTACCCCGGCAAGATCGGCGAACTGTTGCTGAGACAAATCTTGCACTTTTCGTGATTTCCGGACCGCTTGACCAAGATCACAGACCGTTTCGATTTTGACAGGACCGGATTGCAATTCATTGCAATCAGAACCCAAAATCTCTGGATGGCAGCTGTGATCTACCGATGCCGCCATCTTGCGTGCAAGCTCTTCCGCTTTCCGAAATTCGGCGGCATTTTTGGCGGGTTTTATTGAATCAGACATATCCACTATGCTCCTGTTCGGGAGCATAGTGGATATTGATTTAGATTTCCAGATGAATGATCCCGTTCAGGAGCATATAGTTAGTATATTGAGCATATACCCATAATGCTCCCGAACGGGGTCGTATCAGTAAACGCCAACACTCGTCGTAGCGGGAACGGTTGTTTGTATGGGGGTCACGGGTGCGGTGGTGTTCAGGGTGTTTTGAACGACGCGTTGGGTTCCGTCGGCCATTGTGACGATGCTGACCGGTGTGCCCGTGGGGAGTTTGGGAGAGTCGGTCTGGCTGAAGCTTTTCATCGTGCCGTCGGCCATGCGTACCTGATAGACCGTGGTGTTGCCCGCATTTGCGAGGGCCACGCCGCCCGCTTGTCCCGCCGCGACGCTGGCCACGCCGCCCCACGGGCCGGGAATGAATGCGCCGAGGACTGCCGCGCCGATATTAAGCGCCGCGTTGCCGCCGGTGCGGTTGATCGTGGGCTGGGTCTCGGAAAGGACGATTTGTCCGGTTGTTGCTTGAGGTTGCGCGGTGCTGACCGTGTTCGTGCTGGCACAGCCTGAGAGGGACGCAACGAGGATAAGGGTGGCGATAGGACGGTTCATAACATACTCCGACAAAATTTAATGCGCCCCCGCAGATCGCAACTTAAGCGATGGAGAGCATACGCACAAGGCCCGTTTGCGCTTGCGACGCGGCGGGCGGGGGAATGGCACTGCTTTGGCGGGTCTGGACCGTCGAATTGTGAACCTGTATGCGTCAGCTTTGAAAGCCGGAGGCATCGATGGGACGACGGAAAAAGGGGCTGGCGATTGATGGCTGGCTGGTGGTGGATAAGCCTGTCGGTGTCGGGTCCACGGACGTTGTGTCAAAGGCGCGCTGGGCCTTGAACGCGCGCAAAGCGGGGCATTCGGGGACGCTGGACCCGCTGGCGAGCGGGGTGCTGGCGGTGGCGTTCGGGGAGGCGACGAAGACGATTCCCTACGCGGTGGACAGCGAAAAGAGGTACGAATTCAACGTGGTATGGGGGGCCGCGACGGCGACGGACGACCTTGAGGGCGAGGTTGTGGCGCGGTCGGACATGCGGCCTTCGGAGGCGGATATTCGGGGTGTTCTCACAGATTATGTCGGGAAAATCATGCAGGTTCCGCCCGCTTTCTCGGCGATCAAAGTGGATGGCGCGCGGGCGTATGATCTGGCGCGGGCGGGGGAGGATGTGGTGCTGGCGGCGCGGGAGATTGATGTCTATGCGCTTGAATTGCTTGAGGTAATTTCGCTCGACGAGGCACGGTTTGCGATGACCTGCGGCAAGGGCGGGTATGTCCGTTCGATGGCGCGGGATCTGGGGGAGGCGCTGGGGTGTTTGGGGCATGTCAGCGTGTTGCGGCGGCTGTCCACCGGGCCGTTTGATCTGTCGCAAGCGATTGATTTTGAACGGCTTGATGCGGTGCGGGATGGCGAGGCGCTGGCGTTGCTGCCGAACAGTTTCCCGCTGGAGCATTTGCCGCGTGTGGATGTTTCGGCGGAGGATGTGGTGCGGTTGCGCAATGGTAATCCTGTGCAAATTCATGGGGTTAGCCTGCCCTACGGCGAAACGGCATGGGCCGCGCGCGGGGAGGATACGATCGCCATCGGGCAGATGCGGGCCGAGATGTTTCATCCGAAGCGGATTTTGGCGGCGGCTGAGGATTGACCGCAGAAGACCCCGCAGCAAGTGCGGAAAGCGATATTTTTCAGAGTCAGCACCAAAAACCATTGGAGAATAAGGAGCGCGCGCTTGACTCTGTGTTCTTTTTTAGTTCTATTCGCCGCGTTGTTAACAGAAGAATAGGACTGAATGGACTGGACCCTCGCCATAGACCGCAATCGTGATGCGTTGTTGCGAATGCTGGCTCTGCTGCTGTCGATGACCGGCAGTGGTGCGGGGGCGGTTGTGCCGAGATACGTGTACAATGAAGCCCTGCGGATTTTGCGCCCGGCGGAATCGGCATTCCGGCGTTTGATCGTGATTGCGGCCTATGTCTGGCGTCAGAAAATACGGGCGGGAAAACCGCGCCCCGGCCTGTCGGGTCCGGTCACTGTTACCCGTGGCGAGGGCGAACGCGCGCCTGTGTTTGCGTTGTTTGATCGCAGAAAGCACTTCAACTTCAACAACTTTCCCCCTGTGACGCGGGGAAATCCGCGCGTTTGGACGCCGGGGATGGATTATCCGGTGTTTGAAACCAAGGTCGTGCCGACGCCGTATGATCCGGTCAGTGCGGCGCGATTGTGCCGCCGGTTGCAGGCGCTGCAAAGGGCGTTGGGCGATCTGCCCGCGCAAGCGCGGCGGTTGGCGCGGTGGCGGGCAAAGCGGGAGCGTGCGGCGGCGGATGCTGTGAAATATCCGCCGATGCGGCCCGGTAATCCGCCGGGACATCGGGCGCGAAAGTGGCATGAAGTGGATGAAATCCTCAGTAATTGTCATGCGCTGGCACTTTATGTGCTGCATGATCCGCCCGATACTTCTTAATTCAGGCCGGAATATCGGTCATGTGCTCCCCCAACTCCCCCCACAATGCGTGGCGGGAGGCGTTGGCGGTTAAATGATGAAATCGCGTGAGGAATCGGTGTTTTCGTGCAGGCCGTTGGCGCGGGCGTCCTGCCAGAGTTTTTCAACGGTGATGCCGTCGAGTTCGGCGAGGAACTTCGCCTCGATACCGCCCCACATCGGTTCGATAAGCTTTTGATTCAGCTTTGATTTTGATGCCTGATTATCGTCCTTGGTATCCATCGTATCAATGATGCGGACGATCTCTCCCACGGTGATGCGGCGGCGCTCGCGGGCGAGGATGTAGCCGCCTTTGGGGCCGCGAACGCCGCGCAGGACGCCGCTGTGGACGAGTTGCTGCATGACTTGTTCGAGATAGCGCTGCGGGACGCCCTGACGGCGGGTGATTTCTTTCGATTGGACCGGATCGGGCTGGGCGTGGAGGGCGACATCGACCACGGCCTCGATCGCCAGCATGGTTTTGCGGGAGATTTGCAGCATTCTAACTCCCCTGCCCTGTTGAGCCAAACCCGCTGTCGGCACGGGTTGTAGGCGTTAAATCGGCGCTGTTCACCCACATGATTCGCGGGATTTGGGCGACGACGAGCTGGGCGATCCGGTCGCCGCGCGCGATGGTGAAGGGGGCGTCGCCGTGGTTGATGAGGATCACGCCGATCTCTCCGCGATAGTCGCTGTCGATTGTGCCCGGCGCGTTGAGGACGGTGACGCCGTGCTTGAGGGCGAGGCCGGAACGCGGGCGAACCTGCGCCTCCCAGCCCTCCGGCAGGCCGATTGCGAAGCCGCTGGGGATCAGCGCGCGCTGGCCCGGTGCGAGGGTGATCGGGGCGGAAACGGCGGCCGAGAGATCAAAACCCGCCGCCCCTGCGCTGGCAAGGCCCGGATCGGGCAGGTCTTGGGCGTGAGGCAGGCGTTGCAGGGGGATCGGCTGGACGCTCATGCGAGGAAATCCGCGATTTGGGCGGCGAGTCGGGCCGCGACCCCGGCTTTACTCATGCGGGGCCAGTCGGTTGCGCCCTGCTCTGTGATGAAGGTGACACTGTTGTCATCGCCGCCAAACGTGCCGGATTCCGGGGATACGTCGTTGGCGATGATCCAGTCGCAGCCTTTCCGCGCGCGTTTGGCGCTGGCGTAGGCGGTGACATCTTGGGTCTCGGCGGCGAAACCGACCACAAGGCGGGGGCGGTTTTCTGCGGGGAGTTGGGAGATTGTCGCCAGAATATCAGGGTTTTCGACCAATGTGAGGGTGCGGCCATCGCTCGCATCGGTCTTTTTCAGCTTTTGACCGGCGGCATTCGCGACGCGGTAATCGGCAACCGCAGCGGCGCAGATGACGGCGTCGGCGGGGAGAGCGGCAAGTGTCGCGTCGAGCATTTGCTGAGCGGTTTCAACGGGTTGAACATCCGCACCCGCTGGCGTCGCCGCCCTGCCCGGCCCGTTGACCAGTGTGACGTGCGCGCCCCGTGCCAGCAATGCGGCGGCGATGGCGCTGCCCTGTTTGCCGGAGGAGCGGTTGGCGATGTAACGGACCGGGTCGATGGGTTCGTGCGTCGGGCCGGAGGTAACGATAATGCGTTTACCAACAAGGTCTTGCGGTGTTTCAGCGGCGAGTTTGGCCATGATCGCATCGGCGATGGCTTCGGGTTCGGCCATACGGCCGGGGCCGAATTCGCCGCAAGCCATGTCGCCTTCATCAGGGCCAACCACCGCAACGCCGCGCTTTTGCAGGGTTTCGAGATTGGCTTGGGTCGCCGCGTGGTCCCACATGCGCACGTTCATCGCGGGGGCGATCATCACGTCTTTATCGGTTGCCAGCAACAGCGTGGAGGCAAGATCATCGGCGAGGCCGCAGGCCATTTTCGCCATCATATCCGCCGTTGCCGGAGCAACAACGACCAGATCAGCGGAGCGGGACAGCTGGATATGGCCCATTTCCGCCTCGTCGGTGAGGTCGAAAAGGTCGGTGTAGACTTTCTCGCCCGACAGCGCGCCGACACTGAGCGGGGTGACAAATTCTTGTGCCGAGCGGGTCAAAACCGCGCGGGTTTCAACCCCACGCTCCTTCAAACGCCGGATCAGGAGCAAGGATTTGTAGGCGGCGACGCCACCGCAAATGATGAGAAGGACGCGCTTTTGGGCGATCACAGGCTTGTCCTTCATCATTCGTAAATACTGATAATTCACATCTTACATTTGGGAATAGTCAAGTTCAACCGCGTTGAAACCGAAATTTCTCAACCACTGCGGCGATATGCAAGCGGGTCTTAGCCTTGCCCCGCGCGCACCGTTGTCATAATGATGCGCTGCACAACGACGGCGACTCAAACGAGACGCGTGAACGGAGGATGGTTCCTGATGTCGAAAACCGAACATGGTGCAGCGATTAACCGTGGAAATCGGCCTTTATCGCCGCATTTGCAGGTTTATAAGCCCCAAATCACCTCTGTCATGTCTGTCTTTCACCGGATCACCGGGGTCGGGAACAGCATCGGCGCGATCCTGATTGCGTGGTGGTTTATCGCGGCGGCGTCCGGTCCGGGGCCGTTCGGGTTTATCAACGGGTTCCTGACCAGCTGGTTCGGGCATCTGCTGTTGTTGGGTTTCACATTCTCGGTTTGCTACCATTTATGCAATGGCATCAGACACTTACTGTGGGATGCGGGATATAATTTCGAGCTGTCTGCCGTGCGGACTTCCGGACTGGTTGCACTGGCGGCGGCGGGATTGATGGGCGTTGGCCTGTTGATCGTCGGCTGGCTGAACTGAGGAATTTTAGCATGGGAATGAAAACATCACGCGCGCAGGTCAGAGGTCTGGGTTCGGCGAAAAGCGGGACGGATCACTGGTGGACGCAGCGGATTTCGGCAATCAGCCTCGCGCTGCTCGCGCCATTTTTCTTTATAACATTCGCAATAGCGCTCGGTAAGCCCTGGGATGAGGCGGTGGTGCTTTATAAGTATCCATTCAACGCGATCATCGCCGCGCTGTTCATCCTTGCGGTGTTTCACCACATCAATCTGGGTTTGCAGGTCGTGATTGAGGACTACATCCACGCTCCGGCCCTGCGGACGGGGATGCTGATCGGGTTGAAACTGCTGTGCGGATTGCTTGGCTTTGCCGCCGCTTTCTCCATCGCGATGATTGCGTTTTCGGTTTGATGCTTTCCGCATCCGTTACGCTTACTGAGAAAATTCAATAAGGATTTCAGGCACATGCCAGCCTATGAAATAGTCGACCATTTCTATGATGTTGTTGTTGTCGGTGCGGGCGGCGCGGGGTTGCGCGCGACCTTGGGGTGCTCGGAAGCGGGGCTGAAGACGGCTTGCGTGACCAAGGTTTTCCCGACGCGCTCTCACACGGTGGCGGCGCAGGGCGGGATTGCGGCCAGCTTGGGCAACATGGGGCCGGATCACTGGCAATGGCACATGTACGACACGATCAAGGGATCGGACTGGCTGGGCGATATGGACGCGATGGAATATCTCGCGCGCGAAGCCCCCAAAGCCGTGTACGAGCTTGAGCATTACGGCGTGCCTTTCTCGCGCACCGATGAGGGTAATATCTACCAGCGCCCCTTCGGCGGCCACACCACAGAATTCGGTGAAGGACCGCCCGTACAGCGGACTTGCGCCGCCGCCGACCGGACCGGCCATGCGATCCTGCACACGCTTTACGGCCAGTCGGTCAAGAACAACGCGGAATTTTTCATCGAATATTTCGCCATCGATCTGGTGATGAGCGATGACGGGCAATGCACCGGAATCATCGCGTGGAAGCTGGACGACGGCACGATCCACCGATTCAACGCGAAGATGGTTATTCTCGCGACGGGTGGCTATGGCCGCGCGTATTTTTCGGCGACCTCAGCCCATACCTGCACCGGAGACGGCGGCGGGATGGTGGCGCGGGCAGGATTGCCGCTGCAAGACATGGAGTTTGTGCAGTTCCACCCGACCGGAATCTACGGCGCGGGTTGCCTGATTACCGAGGGCGCGCGCGGGGAAGGCGGGTATCTTGTCAACTCCGAAGGCGAGCGGTTTATGGAACGCTATGCGCCGACTTATAAGGATTTGGCGTCCCGCGACGTTGTCTCGCGCTGTATGACGATGGAAATCCGCGAAGGGCGCGGTGTGGGGCCGAAGAAGGACCATATCCACCTGCATCTCGACCACCTGCCCCCCGAAACACTGGCTCTGCGCCTGCCGGGGATTTCAGAGAGCGCGCGGATTTTTGCGGGGGTTGACCTGAACAAGCAGGCGATTCCTGTGATTCCGACGGTTCACTACAATATGGGCGGCATTCCTACGAACTACTGGGGTGAAGTGGTTGCGCCGACCGATGATGATCCGAACGCGCTTGTTCCGGGCCTGATGGCCATCGGCGAGGCGGGCTGTGCCAGTGTTCACGGGGCGAACCGGTTGGGATCTAACTCGCTGATCGATCTGGTCGTATTTGGCCGCGCGGCGGGGATTAAGGCGGCGGAAATCGTTGATCCGAAGACCGCAACTCCGCAGATGAACGCGGCGGCGGTTGATAAAGTGATGGATCGCTTTGATCGTCTGCGCAATGCCAATGGCGGCACACCAACCGCGCAAATCCGCGACGATATGCAAGCCGCGATGCAGGAAGATGCTGCCGTTTTCCGCACCGAGGAAACGCTGCAATCAGGCTGTCAGCGGATGGCCGCGATTTGGCAGAATATGGCTGACATTAAAGTCACCGACCGCTCGCTGATCTGGAACACCGATCTGATGGAGACGTTGGAGCTGGAAAACCTGATGGCGAATGCGATTACCACGGTGGTTTCCGCCGAGGCGCGCAAGGAAAGCCGGGGCGCTCACGCGCGGGAAGACTACAAAGACCGTGATGATGCGAACTGGCGGGTTCACTCGCTGGCAAAGGTTGCGGAGACGGGGAATGTCTCGCTCAGCTATCGCGCTGTGCAGACCGAACCGCTAACCGCGCCGGATGCGGGCGGGATTGAACCCGCGAAAATCGCGCCTAAAGCGCGCGTTTATTGATCCGCGAGAGGAAAACCAATGGCACAATTCACCCTCCCCAAGAACTCGCAGATCGTGCAAGGCAAGACGTGGCCCAAGGGCAGCGGCGAGAGCATGAAGGCGTTTAAAATCTA
>CALDZQ010000237.1 GCA_937944035.1 uncultured Neomegalonema sp.
TCAGGACGCGGCGCGCTTCACCGGGCCACAAACGGTCACGGCGGGCGGCAAAACCATCGAGGCGCGGCGGATCGTTATTTCCACCGGCTCCTCGCCTTTCGTGCCGCCGATACCGGGCTTGGAAGACACGCCCTATTTCACTAACGAGACGATTTTCGAGAATACCGAGCGCCCCGCGCGTTTGATCGTCGTCGGCGGTGGCCCCATCGGCATGGAAATGGCTCAGGCGCATCGCCGCCTTGGCTCTGAAGTGGTGGTGCTGGAGGGGTCGAAAGCCTTCGGTAAAGACGATCCAGAGATCACGGCGATTGCGCTGGAGCGGTTGAAATCCGAAGGGCTGGACGTGCGCGAAGGCGCGCTGGCCGAGCGGGTCGAGAAGGCGGGGCAGGGCGTGCGCGTCCACCTCAAAGGCGGCGAAAGTGTCGAAGGCACGCACCTGCTGATGGCCGTGGGCCGCAAACCCAATGTTGACGGCCTTGATCTTGAAAAAGCGGGCATCGAATACGAGCGGCGCGGCATCAAGGTGAACGATAATCTCGTCACCACCAACAAAAAAGTCTTCGCCATCGGCGATGTCACGGGCGGCCTGCAATTCACCCATGTCGCCGGTTATCACGCAGGTATCGTCATCCGTAACGCGCTGTTCCAGATGTTCTGGGCCAAGGCATCGACCGCGCATATTCCTTGGGTCACTTATACCGACCCGGAAGTTGCTCAAGTCGGCTTGACCGAGGCGCAAGCGAATGAAAAGTTCGGTGGGAAAGCAAAAACGCTGCGCTGGTCGCTGGTCGAAAACGACCGGGCACAGGCAGAGCTTGCGACACACGGGATGATAAAAGTCATGCTCAACGGATCCCGCATCGTCGGTGCGTCCATCGTCGGCAAAGGTGCGGGCGAGATGATTCAGCTTTGGGCTTACGCGGTTGCCAATAAACAAAAAATCGGCTCAGTGGCCGCCTACGTCGCCCCTTACCCGACCATCGGGGAGGCGGGTAAACGCGCGGCGGGTCAATATTATGTGCCGGGCCTTTTCAGTGACCGGACCAAGAAAGTCGTCAAGTTCCTGTCGAAGTTCGGGTGAGGCGATGATGCGGGCCGGAAGGATTAGCTTATGACCATCATGCGCTCCCTTTCGGGCCGCCTTCTGGTTTTGACGGTAATTTTCGTCATGCTGGCGGAGGTCTTGATCTTCCTGCCATCGCTGGCGCGCTACCGCGTTGATTATCTGCGCGAGCGTCTCTCGGCTGCGAATATCGCCGCGATTGCTTTGCGCGGCAAGGATGTCAATCCCGCCGACCGGGCCTTCGAGGCGGAATTGCTGGGCAGCGCTGAAGTCCTTTCCATCGCCCTCAGCATTGGCGGCGCGCGGTATCCGGTCCTGAATGGCGATACCACCGGGACGGTTGCGCGCAGCTTCGATCTCGATGCGGATACGTGGTACGGCAGCATATTCAAAGCGGTCGTTTGTCTTGTCAGCAATAAACCCGACGATCTGATCCGGGTAATGGGTGCGCCTGATCTGGCGCGCAATCCGATGGGCGATGTTGTCGAGGTCACGCTCAGGCAAGGTCAGCTGAAATCGGCAATGCTCGACTTCGCATGGCGGATTTTGATCTTGTCGCTGATAATCTCGCTGCTGACGGCGACATTGGTGTATCTCAGCCTGAACCGGTGGCTGGTCAGGCCGATCCGGCGGCTCATCAACACGATGACCGATTTCCGGCAAGCCCCCGAACGCGCACTGATTGCCGTCCCCGGCACGGGCCGTACCGAGATTGATGAAGCGCAGCGTGAGTTGTCGATGATGCAAACCGAGGTCCGCTCGGCGCTGCAACAAAAAACCCGTCTTGCCTCGCTGGGCGAGGCGGTGGCGAAGATCAACCACGACCTGCGCAACATGCTCACCAGCGCGCAATTACTGGCCGACAGGTTGGAGCGGAGCGATGATCCGCTGGTCACACGCGTTGCGCCGAAACTGCTGCGCTCACTTGACCGCGCCACCGCGCTTTGCACGCAGACCCTCACCTTTGGCAGCGCCGAGGAGCCGCCCCCCGTCCGCCGGAGGATCATGTTGCAGCACCTCGTTGAGGAAGTACGCGAGGCGGTTTTCCTGGATGACACGGGCGCGATCACCGCGCGAATCGATGTCGGACCGGATGTGTATGCGGAGGCTGATCCCGACCATCTTTTCCGCCTGTTGCAAAACCTGATGCGCAATGCCGAGCAGGCGATGACAGCCAGCGGCAAAGGCACGGTCATCGAAATCACCGCCCGGCGAACGGATACGGGCGTTGAGATCGACTTATCCGATGACGGCCCCGGTATGCCGGTTGTCGCGAAAGAAAACCTTTTCAAAGCTTTCAAAGGCAGCGTCCGCAAAGGCGGCACGGGCCTTGGCCTTCACATCTCCCGCGAGTTGGCGCGCGGTCACGGCGGTGATCTTGATCTTGTCGAAAGCACAATGGCGGGCACGACTTTCCGGGTGATTTTGCCGGATGTCGCCACAAAATGAGCGCCCGTCCCGGCCCCACAAACAGCTTGCTGGACGTGCCGGGAATTCATATCGGCCATGCACAAGACGAAGCGCTGCGCAGCGGCGTGACCGTGCTGCATTTCGGTGAGGCAATGGCCTGCGCCGTCGATATGCGCGGCGGCGGCCCCGCCACGCGCGAGACCGATGCGGTCGGCCCGGACGCGACTCTCGGCATCGCCCACGCCATCACACTCGCTGGCGGCTCGGTGTTCGGATTGGCGGCGGGCGACGCCGTGGCGCAGGCATTGTCGGCGCGCGGTGTCGGTTTCAGCCCGGTGCAGGGCGCACGCCCCGTCCCGCTTGTCCCCGGCGCGTGCATTTATGATCTTGCGAATGGCGGCGCAAAAGACTGGGGCGATACCGCGCCTTACGCCGCTCTCGCCCGCGCGGCTCTCGTCACGCGCTCATCCGCAGCGTCGGGCAGCGTCGGGGCCGGGATTGGCGCGGTTGCGGGCGCATGGCGCGGCGGTCTCGGCACGGCCTCCATCGTCATCGACGGGATCGCAATCGCCGCGCTGGTTGTGGCCAATCCGATCGGCTCCCCCGTGATGCCCGACGGCCGCACCCTCTGGGCATGGCCGTTCGAGCTGGATGACGAATTCGGCGGGCGTCGGCCAACCGCTGATATGCCCGCGAGCGCAACCCTCCCCGCCGACATCAAAGGCGGCCGTGCGCCGGGTGCTGCGACTTGCATCGGGGCCGTTGCCGTATCGGTTCCCGTGACCCGCGAGACGCTGCGCCGCATCGCGATCATGGCGCAAGACGGCTTGGCCCGCGCGATCCGGCCCAGTCATGCGCGGTTTGACGGCGACACACTCTTTGCACTTGCCCCTCTGGAGGGGGCGGCGGGCGACCCCGATCTCTCGATCATGCTCGGCTCGGCGGCGGCGGATTGCGTCGCCCGCTCGGTCGGACGCGCGATTTGGGCGGCGGATACGGGCTGGCCGGACACGCCATCGCTGCGAGAGGCTTCCCACAAGCCGCCTCTCGCCCTATAACCTGCCCAAATTACGAAACTCACGGACGAGGCGATTATGGCTGGCCACTCAAAATGGGCGAATATTCAACACCGTAAAGGGCGTCAGGACGCCGTGCGCGCAAAGATGTTTTCCAAATTCTCCAAGGAAATCACCGTCGCCGCGAAGATGGGCGATCCCGACCCTGAGAAAAACCCGCGCTTGCGGCTGGCCGTGCGCGAGGCGAAATCGCAATCGATGCCGAAAGATAACATCGAGCGCGCCATCAAGAAGGCTGTCGGCGGTGACGCCGAGAACTACGATGAAATCCGCTACGAGGGCTATGGCCCCGGCGGCGTGGCGATCATTGTTGAAGTGCTGACCGATAACAAGAACCGCTCAGCGGGCAACGTGCGCTCTACCTTTGCCAAAAACGGCGGCAATATGGGCGAGACCGGATCTGTCGGCTTTATGTTCGACCGTGTCGGTCTGGTCCTTTATCCGGCCACCGTCGGGGATGCGGATGCCGTGATGGACGCGGCGATTGAAGCCGGGGCCGAGGATGTGGAAAGCACGGAAGAGGGCCACACCATCTATTGCGCGGCAGATGATCTGAACGGGGTCTCAAACGCCCTCGAAGCCGCTCTTGGCGAGCCGGAAAGCGCTAAACTGTCTTGGCGGCCGCAAAATACCAACCCCGTTGATGTCGATCAGGGCCGCACCCTTTTCAAGCTCATTGCCGCGCTCGAAGACGATGACGATGTGCAAACCGTCACGACCAATTTCGAGATGTCAGACGAGGTCATGGAAGCCTTGGCCTCAGAATAATGCGGCGACCCGGTTGTATGAGCCTAATAAACGCCCGCCTGAACCACAGGCGGGGCGTTTTTTATTTCAATAGATATTGATAACCGCTGATTTCGGTCTCTGCACAGCGTGAGGATTACTCCGCTCGGCTGCGCTTTGAATAACGGCGCCACCGGCACTCAGGTCTTCACCGATTCCTGAGATCGTATTGCATCCGCCCAAGGTCAGCGTGGCCGTGAAAACCATGATCATAATACGAGACATGTGAAACTCTCCAAATAAATCCCATTTCGAGAATCGCACGTTCCGGACCATCAATCAAGTCGCGGTAATTCCCCGCAACCGCTCGCCGCGACGGCGGATCAACTCCAGCACCACCAGCAGCAGGATCGAGATAATCACCAGAATCGTCGCCACCGCGAGGATCGTCGGCGAGATTTGCTCGCGAATGCCGGAATACATCTGTCGCGGAATCGTCCGGTGCTCCGGCCCCGCCAGAAACAGAACGGCGACCACTTCATCGAACGAGGTGATAAAGGCGAACAAACCGCCGGAGATCACACCGGGCAGTATCAGCGGCATCTGGATTTTCCAGAACGTCTTCGCCGGCCCCGCGCCCAATGACGCCCCCGCGCGCACCAGTGATTTGTCAAAGCCGACCAGTGTTGCGGTCACGGTGATAATCACAAACGGTGTGCCGAGCGCCGCGTGGGCCAGAATCACGCCCAAATATGTCTGCGCCAAAATCCAGGGATTCTCACTTTCCATCCCCAACAGCCAGCTGCGCGGGTTCAGGTCTTGCGAGTAGAAATAAAACATCCCCGCCGCCGTCACCACCAGCGGCACGATCAGCGGTGAGATCAACACTGACATGATCGGCCCGCGATAGGGCATTTCCGACCGTGACAAGCCAATCGCGGCCAGTGTACCCAGCGCGACGGCGATGATCGTCGCGAAGAAACCGATGAAGAAGCTGTTCTTCATCGCACGAACCCACTGCGCGTTTTCCCACATATCCGTGAAGAAGCCCGGCGTTGCCGTGTGGAACGGGCTGAGCGCCTTCCACAGCCAATCCCAAAACATCGCCCAGCTTTTCGGCTGCGAGGAATCGGCCATGCCGTTGTTCAGAATATCCTCGTACCAGCGCAGCGAATACGCCTCTTTATCAAAGGACAGCATCCCTTCGGTAAAGCTGAAATACGGCTCCACATTAAAGCTGAGCGGCACGATGATGAGGATCGGCGTGATGAGGAACACGAAGATCAGCGCACAGATCGTCAGGAACGTATAGTGCCAGATGCGCTGGCCCGTCGTTGTGTAATTCGGCAGCGATGACATGGCTTACCCCAGCTTCATATTGTCGATGCCAACGACCCGGTCGTACAGCCAGTAAAGGAACAGCACGATGGCGAGAAGGATGCCGCCCAGTGCTGCGGCCAGCGACCAGTTCAGCGATCTTTGCATGTGATAGGCGATGAAATTCGAGATCAACTGCCCGTCTTGTCCACCCACCAATGCGGGCGTGATGTAATAACCGATGGCAAGGATGAAAACGAGCAACCCGCCCGCGCCAATGCCCGGCACGGTGGCGGGGAAGTAGACCCGCCAAAACGCGGTCCAGTTCGTCGCGCCCAGGCTTTTTGCGGCCCGTACATGGCTGATCGGAATCGACCGCATCACCGAATACAGCGGCAAGATCATGAACGGCAGCAGAATATGCGTCATCGCGATGACCGTGCCGGTCATATTGTAAATCAGGCTGAAGCGGGCGTCGTCGCTGGTGATGCCGATAAACACGAACAGATCGTTCAGCACCCCTTGCGCCTGCAACATCGCAATCCACGCCGTCGTGCGCACCAACAACGATGTCCAGAAAGGCAGCAGCACAAGGATCATCAGCATATTCGATGTCTTCGCGGGCAGATGCGCCATCAGATAGGCCACCGGATACCCCAGCAGCAGGCAGCACAGCATCACCCCGCCCGCAACCAAGATGGTTTTTACGAACAGCGAGACATAGATTTGCCGCTCTTCCGATTGCTCGACAAACTCGCCATCCGCTGTGTATTTCATATCAACGGCGGCGGCGTAAAAGGCCGGGGTCAGGCTGGTCGCGGCGATTTTGATCGCGCGCCATGTCTCGATATTCGCCCAGTCTTTATCGGCTTTTTCGAGCGCGGCAACGAATGGCGCTTCCATCTTGGCGGCGCGGCGGGCGGTTTTGGTGAACAACGACCGCGTCCCCGATTCCTCACGGTTCACGCGCGTCGCGACTTTACCGATCGTCTTCGCTTTGCGCGCATCGATCATATCGGCCACGATCGCCGCCGCCATCTCTTCGGATGGCGGGCTTGACCCGTCCCAAGCGCGCATAATCGGCGCGCTGCGGGGCATCGAATCTTCGTAGGTGGCGTTTGAAACACCCTGCCACAGCAATCCCAAAATCGGGATCACAAAGCTGGCCATAATGAACAGCAGCAGCGGCGCAACCAGCATAAATGCCCGTCTGCGGCTGGTTTTAAGCGACTGGCGCAGCTTGGTTTTGAGCGGTGTGCCGTCGGACGCGAGGAGCAAACCGGTCTTCTCGTCTCTGAAATGGGTCACATCGGTCATTGCTGCCGCCGATCTCGTAAAGGGAAAAACGAATGTGCCGCCCCGCATCAGCTGCGCGGGGCGGCTTGTTGTCAGATTAGCTTGCGAGCCAAGCGTTGAAACGCTCGTTCAGCTCGTCCGCGTTATCAGCCCAGAACTCGAAATCGTTCTGAAGGGCGTTGGTGAAGTTCGCCGGCGCCGTTGGCATCTGTGGACCCATTTTCAGGTCCGGCTTGCCGTCATAGCTGCCCACGAGAGGCGAGGATGACTTGCGGGTCGGGCCGTAGGAAATCCACGAAGCCTGCTTCGCCAGCGGACCGGTGCTGGTGGAGTATGCGAGGAACTGCATTGCGGCATCTTTGTTTTTCGCGCCTTTGGGGATGATCCAGAGATCGAGATCCCAGACCTGACCGTCCCAAACGATTTCAAACGGCTTGTCTTCAGCGGCAACCGCGTTGAAGATACGGCCATTATATGCCGTCGTCATTGCAACTTCACCATCAGCGAGAAGCTGTGGAGGCTGTGCGCCGGCTTCCCACCAGACAACCATGTCCTTGATCGTATCAAGTTTTGCGAACGCGCGATCAACGCCTTCATCCGTGCCGAGCACGTCATACACTTCATCAGCGGCAACGCCGTCAGCGATCAGAGCCATTTCAAGGTTGGCCTTCGGGTTCTTGCGCAGGCCGCGTTTGCCTGGGAACGCATCGGCGTCAAAGAAGTCGCTGATGGTTTTCGGGCCATTCGGCATTTTCGACTTGTCGTATGCGAAGATCGTCGACCAAACGATGGTCGGGACCGCGCAAGGCACATCCAGCGTACCCGCGATAAAGTCATCCATTGCCGATGTGCCATCCGGAGCCGGAGGAAGGATCGACATGTCGATTTCTTCCGCGAGGCCTTCGTCACATGCGCGAACGGCGTCGGACAGCTCAACATCAACGATGTCCCATGTCACGTTGCCGGCTTCAACCTGCGCTTTAATTTCCGCAAGACCGCCATTGTAGTCTTCGGAGATGATCTTAGCGCCCGTGCCAGCGATGAAAGGCTTGTGATACGCCTCAACCTGGCTTTTCGTGTACGCGCCACCCCAGGACACAACCGTGACCTGCTTGCCGTCGAGGCTTGGGTATTCATATGAAGGCATCGCGCCGCCGGCCATTGCATCGCCACCCATCGCGGCAAGCGCTTTGGTAATCGCGGCTTGCGCATCCATCAGCGCTTTTTTGACATCGGAGTTCGAGTGGTTGTCAGCATGGGCAAACCCGGCGCTCAGGGCGAGCGCGCTTGCCGCGTATACGACTGTTGTCAGTTTCATTGTTGTCTTCTCCATTTTACCGCCGGGTCATCGGCGTTTTGGGGCTGTGCTTAAAGTCGGCCCCGATTATTGGACCCGTCCGTTCGTGGTGATCGGTCGGGCCTGACATGGGCGAACCCACATTTTCGCACTGCAAGCCATCATGTTATGCCCCGTGCGTCAAGCGGTTCAGCACGGCAAAGCATGTGGTATAACAACCTGTTATCACTTGGCACACTCAAGCGAAAATCTATATAACGTCAAGCGCACGACAATCGCTTGTCTGCCAGCCGACATTGTACGTTTGCCCGACCTGAAGCATGGTGTGTTCAGGCGAATTGGGCACTTTTACGATAAAATCATCATGATCGCAAACCTGCATCCGGCAGCGGATATGGTCGCCCAGATAGATCAGCTCCAGAACCCGTCCTTCCATCTGGTTCGGAATTCCGGCGCTGTTGATCTGGATACGCTCCGGCCGGATCGACAGTTGGGTCTTCTGACCGACACCATCGCAATTCACGGCCAGCGCGTTCACGATCGGGCCGTTCTCCAGTTGCACCCGCGCGACGCCGTCAACGATTTCAGTCACATTGCCTGTCAGGCGGTTATTCTCGCCGATAAACTGCGCCACAAAAGCGTTATCCGGCTGCTCGTAAAGCACGGAGGGGGGCGCGAGTTGTTGGATGATCCCGTCATCGAACACCGCCACGCGGTCAGACATGGTCAACGCTTCCGATTGGTCATGGGTCACGTAAACAACCGTCACGCCCAGCTGCTCGTGCAGATGCTTGATCTCGTATTGCATATGCTCGCGCAGCTGCTTGTCCAGCGCGCCCAGCGGTTCGTCCATCAGCACCAGCTCCGGCTCGAAAACCAGCGCCCGCGCCAATGCCACACGCTGCTGCTGCCCACCGGACAGTTGCGCGGGCTTGCGCGCGCCGAACTCGCCCATCTGCACCATTTCAAGCGCGCGTTGCACTTTCTGTTTCACATCAGAGCGGCTCATTTTACGCACTTGCAGGGGGAACGCGAGGTTCTCGCCCACCGTCATATGCGGAAACAGCGCGTAGTTCTGGAACACCATGCCGATATTCCGCTTATGCGGCGACACGTTATTGACCGGCTGACCCTTGAGATAAATCTCGCCATGCGTAGCCGCCTCAAACCCGGCAAGCATCATCAGGCAAGTGGTCTTGCCTGACCCGGATGGGCCGAGCATTGTAACAAACTCGCCTTGCCCGATTTCAAGGTTCAGGTTTTTCACGACGAGTGTTTCCCCGTCGTAGCTTTTCTGAACACCATCAAAATGGACGAATGGGCGTTCCCCCGGCGTGTCGGTCATGCGGCCTCGCTTTGGTTTCCGAATTGCGCAGTGAGACACAAACATGAGGGAAAACGATTCACAAGGGCCGTGAAAAGTTTTTTAAGGAAAAATAAGACTCTGCTGCACCCTCCGGTAATTTTGCGCTCGGAAAGCCGTGTTTCCGGGTGTGGCAAAGATGAACGCGGCCAAGCCGCGCAAACAGATTGATCCTGTCTTTGCTGCGCAAACCTTGACATGAGCGCACGGCTTGCGCATTAGCCTCTGCTTTCCTGATTGTTTTTTGTGTAATGGAGTTAGCCCCATGCCCGAAGCTGGCTTGGCGGACGCGTTTATTGCCCTCGCGAGAGAGGCGGGTGACGCGATCATGGCCGTATATCAAACCGATTTCGATGCCCGCTCAAAGGCTGACGACTCGCCTGTGACCGAAGCTGATCTCGCCGCCGACCGCGTGATCGTCGCGGGCCTCGCGCGCGCTTTTCCGCATATCCCGATTGTCACCGAGGAGCGCGCCGACAGCCACGATGTCGCCGCCGCAGGAGACCGGTTCTTTCTGGTCGATCCGCTTGATGGCACGAAGGAGTTCGTGAAGCGCGGCGGTGACTTCACCGTCAACATCGCTCTCATCGAAAACGGCGTCCCCACGCGCGGTGTCGTCTTTGCTCCCGCCCTCGACCGTCTTTTTTGGACCGACGACGCGGGCTTGGCGCATCAGCGTGATGGCGATAATGCCGCGCGTGTCCTGAAAGTGGCGAAGCCCGACAACGCCGCTCTCAACATCGTCGCCTCCAAATCCCACCGCGATGCGGCGACCGACGCCTATATCAACCGCTACAGCGTGGCCGATTTCAAATCGGCGGGATCATCGCTGAAATTCTGTCTGGTCGCAGCGGGTGAGGCCGATCTCTACCCCCGCCTCGGCCGCACGATGGAATGGGACACCGCCGCAGGACACGCCGTCCTTCGCGCGGCGGGTGGTTTCGTTGACGCCTTCGAGGGCGGACCGCTGACTTATGGCAAGCCCGGTTTTGAGAATCCGTTTTTCATCGCTTACGCTGCCGACGTTACCTTGCACACCGCCTGATACCGCCCCATCTGTGACCCTGCTATTCACGAGAAAACTGAAAGCGCATTCATGACTGACCTTACGCATCTTCAGCGACTTGAAGCCGAAAGCATCCATATCTTCCGCGAAGTCGTCGCGGAGACCGAAAATCCGGTGATGCTTTATTCCGTCGGCAAGGACAGCGCGGTGCTGCTGCACCTGGCGCGCAAGGCGTTCTACCCGTCGCCGCCGCCCTTCCCGCTGATGCATGTCGATACGACGTGGAAATTCAAGGAAATGTACACCTTCCGCGCGCGTATGGCCGAGGAAAGCGGGATGAACCTGCTGATCCACACCAATCAGGAGGGCGTCGATCAGGGCATTGGCCCCTTTACGCACGGTTCGGGCGTGCATACAGATATTATGAAGACCGTCGCGCTCAAGCAGGCGCTCGACAAATACAAATTCGATGCGGCTTTCGGCGGCGCACGGCGCGATGAGGAGAAATCCCGCGCCAAAGAACGTATCTTCAGCTTCCGCACCGCCCAGCACCGCTGGGATCCGAAGAACCAGCGCCCCGAATTGTGGAAGCTCTATAACGCCCGCAAAGCCCCCGGTGAATCGATCCGCATTTTCCCGATGTCGAACTGGACCGAGCTGGACATCTGGCAGTACATCTACCTTGAAAACATCCCCATCGTGCCGCTTTACTACTCCGCCAAACGCCCCGTCGTCGAGCGTGACGGGATGCTCATCATGATCGACGATCCCGACCGCATGGTCCTGCACGAGGGTGAGAAGGTCGAAGAGAAAATGGTCCGCTTCCGCACCCTCGGCTGCTGGCCGCTGACCGGCGCTGTCGAGAGCGAGGCGACGACACTGCCTGACATCATTCAGGAAATGCTCCTCACCACCACCTCCGAGCGCCAGGGCCGGATGATCGACCACGATGCTGCGGCTTCGATGGAGAAGAAGAAGCAGGAAGGGTATTTCTAACATGGCCCACATATCCGATCAGATCGCCGACGACATTCTCGGCTACCTCAAATCCCACGAGACGAAGTCGCTGTTGCGCTTCATCACGTGCGGGTCCGTTGATGACGGTAAATCCACCCTTATCGGGCGGCTCCTTTACGAATCCAAGATGATTTTCGAGGATCAGCTTGCCGCCCTCGAAGCCGATTCCAAGCGCGTCGGCACGCAAGGGCAGGACATCGACTTCGCCCTTCTGGTTGACGGCCTCGCCGCCGAGCGCGAGCAAGGCATCACCATCGATGTCGCTTACCGCTTCTTCTCGACGGACAAGCGCAAGTTCATCGTCGCCGACACGCCGGGCCACGAGCAATACACCCGCAACATGGCGACCGGCGCATCCACAGCGGATGTGGCGATTCTGATGATCGACTCGCGCAAGGGCATCCTGACCCAGACGCGCCGCCACTCGTTCATCGTCTCTCTGCTGGGCATCAAGCACGTCGTGCTGGCGGTCAACAAGCTGGACATGGTCGATTACGACCGCGCCGTCTACGATCAGATCGTCGAGGATTACCGCGAATTCGCCGCGCCGCTCAACTTCGAGACGGTCACGCCGATTCCGATGTCCGCCCTCAAAGGCGATAACATCGTCGACAAAAGCGGCAAGACCCCGTGGTACAACGGCCCGACGCTGATGGCTTATCTTGAGACCGTCGATGTTGCCGATACCTTGGAAAGCGCGGCGTTCAGAATGCCCGTGCAGTGGGTCAACCGCCCCGATCTCGACTTTCGCGGCTTCTCCGGCATGATCGCCGCCGGCTCGATCAAACCGGGCGATAAGGTCAAAGCGCTGCCCTCCACCAAGGAAAGCACCGTCAAATCCATCGTCACGATGGGTGGTGACTTGCCAAATGCTGTTGCAGGTCAATCGGTTACGATCACCCTCACCGACGAAATCGACATTTCGCGCGGTGATGTCCTCTGCGAAGCCAGCAGTCCCGCCCCCGTCGCCGACCAGTTTCAGGCGACGATCCTGTGGATGAACGAGGCCGAGATGCTGCCCGGCCGCACCTATCTGATGAAGACGGGCGCGACCACGGCACAGGCAACGCTTGCCGCGCCGAAACACTCGATTGATGTCAACACGATGGAGCATCTCGCCTCCAAAACGCTGTCGCTCAACGAGATCGGCGTCTGCAATCTCAATCTCGACCGCAACATCGCCTTCGACCCGTATCTTGAGAACCGCGACATGGGCGGCTTCATCCTGATCGACCGGATCAGCAACGAGACCGTCGGCGTCGGCATGATCGATTTTGCCCTGCGCCGTGCGTCCAACATCCACATGCAAGCCCTCGAAATCAACAAGGGCGCGCGGGCGGAACTCAAGGGCCAAAAGCCCGTGATGCTTTGGTTCACGGGGCTTTCCGGCTCCGGCAAGTCCACCATCGCCAACGCGCTGGAGCAAAAACTTCACGCGCTGGGCCGTCACACCTATATCCTCGATGGCGACAACGTCCGCCACGGCCTCAACAAAGACCTCGGCTTCACCGATGCCGACCGCGTCGAGAACATCCGCCGCGTCTCCGAAGTCGGCAAGCTGATGGTTGATGCGGGCATGATAACACTGGTCAGCTTCATCTCGCCATTCCGCTCCGAACGCCGCATGGCGCGGCAAATGCTGGAGGAGGGCGAGTTCGTCGAGGTTCATGTCGACACCCCGCTTGAAGTGGCTGAAGAGCGTGATGTGAAGGGTCTCTACAAAAAAGCCCGTAAGGGCGAGATCAAGAACTTCACCGGCATCGACAGCCCCTATGAAGCGCCGAATGACCCCGAAATCCGCATCGCAACGACGGATATGTCACCGGACGAGGCGGCGGATCAGCTGCTCACCTTCCTCCGGGCGAAGGGCTATCTCGCTTAATCCAAGCGACTTCTGGAGACCTTGATGATCCTTACATTGTTCAGGATAGTCTAGACCATCCTGAACGATATAAGGATCATTCCGGATAGTCTAACTTCTTGTTTTGGCGCGTTTTCCGAGTCGGGCAATGAACCCATTGCCCTTGATAACGCTTTAGTTCAACCAGAACACCGCCGCATTCAGATACGTCGCAAAAGCGATCCACGCCACATATGGCACGGTCAGCCAGAACGCCCCGCTTGAGATCGGCCTGTACCGCGCCGCCAGCAGGATCACCAGCATCAGGAACGGCACAACCACGATCAATCCGGCCAGCGGGCTGCGGATGCCGAAAAACGCCACCGACCAGCCCATGTTGAAAATCAGCTGGACGAAATAGATGAACAGCGCCCCGCGCACCGCCATCGGCTGGACCATCCGCTGCTTCCAGGCCAGCCACGCGGCGATGCCCATGAAGGTGAACAGGATCGTCCAGGCAAT